>CBDUPD010000116.1:0-6699 GCA_965368985.1 uncultured Spongiibacteraceae bacterium
CCCTGGATCAAGCCACCTGACGCAGTTTATTTCCAGCCCCTTAACCCTTTCAAATCCCTGGAAGGTTTTAAATTACAGTACGTGGCGGAGATGGGCTCTTACTGGACTTCGGAGCTGGTGTTTTTTATGGGAGATACCAGTGATCCCTTTGTGGTTGAAGAAGTAGGCCTGGACAGTGAACTGGTTGTCGATGGGGGCCACGGTGTTTCATGGCTTGTTAACTATAAATGGCTGTCATTGAGAGCACTTTATTTTGCTGCTGATACATCGACGGATATTACCAGCAGTCCAGAGGTTGCTGAGCTTATATTTGGTTCAGACCCAATCGATAAAAGTGATGGTGCGATTGAGCTGCTTTCCCTGTTAGTTAGTCAGGCAGCAGGCCGTCCAATCAATTTTACTGATGATTTTCTTTGGGAGAAAGATCCTAGTACGTACCTTGGGTTCGGCACAATGCTCGATTTTGAGCGATATTTTGCCATTATGGAAGCCACCCGAATTGATGTCGATACCAATGTAGCTGCACCCAGGCAAGACTCCTATTATCTAACGGTTGGTCATAGATTACCTGAAAACTGGACTGTTTATGGCACGTATGGTGTGGACAACAACACAGCAACAAAAGAGGTCTGGCAGCAGTTTGACCCTTATATTGGTTCTAACGGTGTGTTGGAAGGTGCACTGGATGATGTGTTGATAACTGCTCGTTCCTTGATAAGAACGCGTGTCAAGCAGTATCAGGATTTTGATATCAAGTATTTTAATTTTGGTACGCGTTGGGATATGACGAACTCTACGTCGTTTAAATTTGAATTGATGTTCCGTCAATACCGTAACTATAACTTTGATCAGGAGCGTGTGGTTGAACGCGATCCGGTTGCAGTACGGTTTGGCATGGACCTGGTGTTTTGAGGGTGTCTTATGAATAGACAAATTCTTATAACACTGTTTGTATTGATGCTTTGTTCGACAGCTCGGGCTGACATCGCTGTGATTGTGAATATCCAAAATAACGTTTCGTACAATAATGATCAGGTGCGCAAGGTTTTTTTGTCAAAAATAAAGTCATTTCCCAATGGAGAGAAAATACAGACCTATACCATGCCCATAGGTAGTAAGGAGAGACAGGAGTTTGTGGGGGCACTGATTCAACGCAGTGAAGCCAGTTTACATTCATACTGGTCTCGTATTTTGTTTTCTGCCAAAGGTAGGCCACCGAAGCGGTTAGACAAGTCGGAGCAAATGAAAACTACCGTAGCCAATGATCCTCGTGCGATTGGCTATATTGATGCTACTGAGGTAGATTCAAGTATACGTGTAGTCGCTATTTTTTCGGAAGTGGATGGTATTTTGGTTAAATAAAAAGGGCTACTTTTCGGCCCTGCCATTAACAAGCATATGCTCGGGAGTGGTGAGGCATTAAGTGGATAGTTACCTGTAATGTACTTTAGCCTTTTTCTTGCTTACGAAACGGCAACTGTGATGAAGTCTCTTTCTGGTATTGTTTAATATGCCCTGTCTCATCAAGCAGAAAATCCTTGATAGCCCGTCGAAACTCCGGATGCTGTATATGATGATAAGAATGGGTAATGGTAGGAGTAAAACCACGGGATATTTTGTGTTCACCCTGAGCACCAGGATCAAAACGTTTTAACTTGTTCTCAATGCAAAATTCTATGCCCTGATAAAAACAGACTTCAAAGTGCAGGCAGTCGATATCTTTCACAGCACCCCAATAACGGCCATATAGGGTATCACTGTCGAAAAAATTGAGAGCGCCAGCGATAGCTTCTCCATTTTGATAGGCCATAACCAGCAACAACTGGTCACGCATGCTTTCATGTAACAATTTAAAAAATTCGGGGGTTAGATATCCTCCATGGCCGCTTTTTTTTGCATAGGTTATTTGGTAAAAATGATAGAACTGCTGCCAGTGTTCCAGGGTAATATCATCACCGGTCAAACGCTTGATATGTATATCCTGCTCAATAGCACGACGCCGTTCTTTTTTTACGTCTTTACGTTTGCGAGAAGTAAAATTTGCCAGAAAATCATCAAAATCGTTATAGCCATTATTTTGCCAATGAAACTGGCAGCCCAGACGTTTGTCGGCTGTAACCGATTCCCATAATGGCAGTTCATCATGTTGGGGAAATAAAATATGCCAACCTGACGCGCCGATAGCCTGTGACTTGTCTTGCAGTGCCAGAAAAACCAGTTCCATCAATTGTGAAACTGATGCTGTTTTGTCATAAGACAGTCGGGGGCCTGTTGCAGGTGTAAAAGGAATAGCTGATAACAGTTTCGGATAATAGGATAAGCCATGTCGTCGATAGGCATCAGCCCAACTCCAGTCAAATACATACTCTCCATAGGAATGGCTTTTTATATACAGTGGCAGTGTGGCAATCAGCTGGCTTGTTGCATTCGAGGTGTTTTCAATCAATAAATGCTGGGGTTGCCATCCGCTTTTTTGGGTAACACTACCAGATGATTCTAGCGCATCAAGAAACTCATAACGTAAAAAAGGGTAATCATTGCCAGTGATAGCATTCCAGTGATCAGCCGGAATTTCACTGATGTTATCAATAAACCGGTAACTGTATAAGGGTTGAGACACTGTTTACTCAATAGGGTTAATCATTGTTAAAACAGATAGTGAAGGTTTGGTTTAATAAAATCTACACCAAAAATTGCATGGAATTACCCAGAGATGCAATGAGTTACTCTGGTAAATGTTGAAAATTATTTAATCGCATAATCAATGGCAATGCCTGCAAAAATAGCCAGACCCACCCAGTTGTTATTTAAAAAGGCCTTAAAGCAACCTTCTTTATCACGGTCGAGTATCAGAATTTGTTGATAGGCAAACAGGGCAGAGGCGACAACTGTACTGAGATAATAAACCACACCCAGTTCAAACTGGTAGCCAATCAGCATCAAAACAAAAATAACAAAAAGCTGTAAAAAAGCGGTGATGAGCCGGTCGTAGTCACCAAATAAAATAGCGGTAGACTTTACGCCAATTTCATAATCATCTTCGCGATCAACCATGGCATAAAAGGTATCGTAAGCAACAGTCCAGATTAAAACGGCAATATAGACCAGCCAAACTTCTTTCGGTACTTCATTACGTTCAGCAGCAAAGGCCATAATAACACTCCATGAAAAAGCTGCGCCCAGTGCTACCTGAGGGAAATAGGTATAACGTTTCATAAAGGGGTATAGGGCGGCCAGTGCAACACCACCAAAAGAAAGCCCTACGGTTAGCCAGTTAGTAAAGAGCACAAACAGAAATGCCAGGGCACACAGTGTAACAAAGAGATAAAGTGCTTCCATTTCAGACAGTTGCCCGGTGACTAGCGGGCGGTCTTTGGTGCGCTCTACGTGGCCGTCAATATTGCGGTCAGCGTAGTCATTGATCACACATCCTGCTGAACGCATTAAAAAAACGCCAATACAGAAGATAATCAGATTGCTGATCGAAGGTACCCCTTCAGCAGCAATCCACAAACTCCAAAGTGTTGGCCATAAAACCAGATAAATACCGATGGGGCGATCGACACGCATCAGTTTCAGGTAAACAGGAAAATTGGATTTTTGTAAAACGGCCATGCTGTTTCAAATATTGGTTTATGAAGAACGTTACTGCAGTCTGGGTGGCGGTATTATAGCCCGATTTCTCCATGGGGAGATAATTGATTCGTCTGTTTGTGGTTTGCACTTAACTGGCAGGCCGGTAGAAATATCTCTGCGACTGAAAGTGGCTGTTTGTGCAGATGAAATAGAGACCGGCGCCCAAACACCGATGATGTGCCATCAACAGGTATCAAGCTGTTGGGGAGTTGTATATTGGTGACTTCAAAATGACTGCGCATCAGATTGGGATCTTTGAATAAAAGCGCGCCCAGGGCGCTATTTTTCAATTTGCGTAAAAACCGTAGTGAGCCCTGCAGGCTGTTGAAGGGAATAATACTACGAGCGTAAACCCAGGGTTCATCATTACAGATCAGTAGTACTTCGCGAATAAGCGCTTTCTGGCGTGGTTTCATCTCCAGAAGTGCAGCTTCATCAACGGTAGGGACACGCCAGCTTTGTTCAATAAGTTCAACACGAAAATGCCCATGACTGGCTTTTAGAAGTCGTTCAGTCAGTGAGCCACGGTCTAGCAGCCAAGGGCGAACGGCATCGGGAAGCTGTTGGCGGTGAAGTTGGCGAAAGTCGCGCCAATCAATAGCGTTTTGCATAGGATTCGTAGAGGCAGTCATTACAAAATGTTGAGGCAAGAATGCGCCAAGCAGTTGAAAGTTGCAAGTAAAGTGCTGAATTATGGTGCTAAAAAGGCCTAAAACCTGAAAAGTATGAGAATTTGGTGAAATATTAAGCGCTTGCGAAATTCAATTGTAAAGGTATAGTGTTGCTTCCTTGAATTTCAACGTGTCAACACACACGTTGAGACCTTTAAAAGAATAGAAAACAGGTTAAATACGATGGCTCAATGGGAATGTATAGTTTGTGGCTGGATCTATGATGAAGCAAAAGGTGATCCGGAAAATGATGTAGCGCCAGGAACCAAATGGGCCGATGTGCCCGAAAGCTGGTTATGCCCTGATTGTGCTGTAGGTAAAGAAGATTTTGAGCTGATCGAAGGCTCTGAAATGACTGCAGAAGATGAAGCTGCCGAAGCAGAACACAAAATGGACAAGCCCATCGTTGTTATTGGTTCTGGAATGGCAGGTTACGGTTTGGTTAAGGAATTCCGTAAACATGATAAAGAAACCCCTGTTATTGTTATCACATCTGATGACGGGCGTAACTATTCAAAGCCAATGCTCTCTACGGCGTTTACCAAAGAGGCATCGGCAGATGATTTGGCCATGGCAGATGCTGGTGCCATGGCGACTCAGCTTCATTGTAGTGTATCGACTATGGCAGAAGTGACAGCTATTGATACTGACGCACAAACAATTACTGTTGGCGGTGCTACCCATATTGATTACAGCAAGCTGGTAATTGCATCGGGCTCAGAAGTTATTACACCACCGATGGAAGGTGATGCACTTGATCAGGTTTACTCTATTAATGATTTGATGGATTACGCCAAATTCCGCAAAGCACTTGAAGAGACCAACGCGAAAAAGATTGCGATTATTGGTGGTGGCCTGATTGGCTCAGAATTTACTAACGACCTGATTAATGGTGGTTTTGAAACCGAGACGATTGACCCATTAGGCTATACTCTTCCAACCTTGTTGCCTGAAGTTGCCGGTAAAGCAGTTCAAGCGGCTCTTGAAGAAAAAGGTGCCAGGTTTCATTTTGGCCCATTGGCCTCAGGTGAATTTGGTCCGGTAGCTACTGCGGTAAATAAAACAGCAAATGGTGTTGCAGTAAGCCTGAACAATGGGACAACCATAGAAGCCGATGTTGTGGTTTCAGCGGTAGGTGTGCGCCCGCGTATCGCACTTGCAGAAGCTGCAGGTATTAAATGCAATCGAGGTATTGTTGCTAACCGTCTGCTTGAAACCAGCGCCAAAAATGTTTATACACTGGGTGACTGCGCAGAAGTTGAAGGTCATGTGTTGTTTTATGTGGCGCCACTGATGGCATGTGCCCGTGCCCTGGCCAGTACATTGGCTGGTGAGCCAACCGAGGTTAGCTATCCTGCAATGCCGGTTACCATTAAAACCCCGGCTTGCCCGGTTGTTGTTTCTCCTGTGCCACGCGATGCAGATGGTGAGTGGGAAATTGAGCAGGACGGAGTAAATGTAGTTGCCCGGTTTAAAGATACCAATGGCAACTTATTGGGTTTTGCTTTAACTGGTGAAGGCACCAAAGAGAAAATGACACTGCAAAAGTTATTACCACCGATTATGGAATAACAGCTTTATGTTTATCCAAGGCCAGCAATGCTGGCCTTTTTTATGCCCGGGAGCGGATAACTTCCCAAATAGATAAAAGCAATCAGCTCAATAAATTTATATCAATATACCCTACAAAATGTATCACTTAATATTGTTCTTACAACTTGAAGAAAGTGTAGAGGAGTGTTCAATGAGAAGATTACTGGGTTTTATTGCCATTATATTGATAAGTAGCCAAACACTGGCAAGTGGTGATGTGCTGCGCCAGCAGGCAAAAGGCATGTTTGGTGTATTGCCAGAGCTTATGCCTGGTGCTGAGGCTGATCAGGCATCATTGGTCAGTTTGGGCAAACAACTCTATATGGAAAAGCGCCTGTCTAAAAATGATACCCAGTCATGTAATAGTTGTCATAATGTTGAAGCCGGTGGCAGTGGGGTGGATAACAAGACGACATCAATAGGTGCCTTTGGTGAAAAAGGTGGTCGTAATGCGCCAACTGTATGGAATGCCGGTTTCCAGATAAGCCAGTTTTGGGATGGGCGGGCAGCAGATTTAACAGCGCAGGCTAAAGGGCCTATTCTTAACCCCATTGAAATGGCAATGCCAGATGAGAAAACCGTTGTAGAAAAATTGAAGGCTATAGATACTTATCAAAAAGCGTTTAACCAGGTTTTTGCTAGTGAAGATGCAATTAACTATAACAATATTGCTAAAGCGATAGCCGCATTTGAGCGTACATTAATTACCAAAGACAGATTTGATGATTACCTTAAGGGTGATGATAAGGCCCTGATGGTGCAAGAGCAAAAAGGCCTGAAAGCATTTATCGATACAGGT
>CBDUPD010000117.1:0-6675 GCA_965368985.1 uncultured Spongiibacteraceae bacterium
AGGGAGACCAGTGCAGCTTCAGCATTGGGTAGCTGTGTCATGTGCCAGAATGCATCTTTTTGTTGAACACGGATAACATCGCCAACTTTGAGAATATCTGAGGTTTTTTCAGGTGCCTTGCCTAGACGACTTGCTGAAATAAAAGGTTGGGCGGTTGCCAGGCCGTTGTCCCATAAAATATCTATCACCAGGCCATCTTCCAGTTCTGCTTTTAAGCTTTGAGGTTGCAACTCGATAACGATAGCGGGTTGACGTGAGGCTATGGTTTTTGATTTGGCAAAATAATCGGCCTTCGATTCTGCAGTTATTTCATTCAGGTGGGCTTCGACTGGCCGAAAGCCATGGCGACTATCATAGGCGTGCAGACCATTCTGGATGGCCTGTTGAGCTGTTTCCTGCAGTTTGCCATTCACTGTGGTAATAATACGATAACCTTCGGTATAAGCGGATTGTCCAAAAAGCTCTACCGCTCTATGGCGAGCCATCTCGGAAACATAGGGTGCGTTAATATCAATAGCAACCTGATGTTTTTTTGCGGTTATAGGTTCTGCTCTTGCTGCAGTAAATTCTTCTTCGGTAATGTATCCCAGTTTCTTCATGCGCTTAATAATCCAGTTTCTACGCTTGAGAGCACGCTCCGGATTAATAATCGGGTTAAAGGTTGAGGGGGCTTTTGGTAGCCCGGCAATCATGGCAATTTGAGCCAGTGAAAGTTCTGCGCAAGGTTTGCCATAGTAAACCTGGGCGGCTGCAGCAATGCCGTAAGCGCGATTGCCGAGAAAAATCTTGTTGACGTACAGTTCCAGGATCTGGTCTTTGGTGAGTGCACGTTCAATTTGCAAGGAAAGAAATATTTCTTTGATTTTGCGGATAATGGTGCGATCCGAGGTCAGGAAATAATTTTTGGCTACCTGCATGGTGATGGTGCTACCGCCGGTTTGCTGGTCGCTGTTTGTCAGCATTTGCCATACGGCTCGACCCAGACTTTTAAAGCTGACTCCGATATGTTGGTAAAATTTTGAATCTTCAGCGGCTAAAAATGCGTGAATAAAGGCGTCGGGAACGTCTTTACGCTCAATGGGTGTGCGCCGTTTGTCGCCGAATTCTCCTAGCAATTGCCCATCATAACTATATATTCTTAAAGGGATTTGTAGTTTGATATCATCAATAACCGCAGCATTGGGCAGGCTGGGAGCCAGATGTAAATATGCGCCACTGATAGCAATTATGACTGCTGCAACGCATATGAGTGTGATGCAGGTAGTAATTTTAATGATTTTTGTCATATTATTTAACATATTGCTTTATATTTAATACCTAGAACCAGTATGCAGAAGTGTACCGAAAGAATTAATTAATAAGAATTTTTTTATTTTTTAGTTTTTGTGCTAGAGTTATATCTGTTAGTTAATGTTTTGAACGATGTTTTATACATAAATAGCTGAAAAATAATAAGATTTTTTATGATAAGCCTATTTAAAAAGAAGCGAGTGCCTATTTTGGGGTTGGACATTAGTTCAACGTCAGTCAAATTGCTTGAGCTCAGCCAGGTTGGTGACGGTTATAGGGTCGAGAGCTATGCTGTGGCCGCGCTCCCGCCAAATGCCGTGGTTGAGAATAATATTAATGAAGCCGAAGGTGTTGCAGATGCTATCGGTAATGTTATCGAAAAATCAAAAACCAAAGCAGATAATGCAGCCGTAGCGGTATCTGGTTCAGCAGTTATAACCAAAATTATTGATATGCCATCTGATCTGTCTGAAGAGCAGATGGAAGACGAAATTAGTGATAGTGCAGAGCAATATATTCCTTTCCCGATAGAAGAAGTTGCTATTGATTTTGAAGTTTTGCGAGTGATGCCTGATAACGAAGAGCGGGTTGAGGTTCTTCTGGCAGCATGTCGTCGTGAAAATATTGATTCCCGGGTTGATACGCTCTCTCTTGCAGATATTACAGCTAAAGTTGTTGATATTGAAGCCTATGCCATGGAGCGAGCATTCCAGCTGGTGATTTCACAGCTAGAGGGTCATGACGAATCCACAACCGTTGCGGTTGTAGATATCGGTGCAACAATGACTACGTTGAGTGTATTGCAAGGTGGTGAAACGGTATATACACGTGAACAGCTGTTTGGTGGCAGGCAGCTGACCGAAGAGATACAGCGTCGATACGGGCTATCAGTTGAAGAAGCCGGCGTAGCAAAAAAACAGGGTGGCTTGCCTGATGATTATGAGACGGAGGTTTTAACCCCGTTTATGGATGCTGTTGTGCAACAGATTACCCGTTCTTTACAGTTCTTCTTTTCTTCAAGTCAGCATAACGAAGTCGATTATGTTGTGTTAGCAGGTGGTGTTGCATCAATGACAGGTTTGACCGGTCTGGTAGAAGATCGTTTGGGAACGCCTTGTGAAGTGGCTAACCCCTTTGCCAATATGGCAGTTTCATCAAAAGTGAATGCAATGGCGTTAAGTAATGATGCTCCTGCGCTGATGATTGCCTGTGGTTTGGCCATGAGGAGTTTTGATTAATGGCTACTATTAACTTATTACCCTGGCGTGAAGAGCGCCGGGAAGAGCTGAAAAAAGAATATTTTATTATTCTTGGTGGTTTTGCCGGTGTTGCTGTAGTGATTGTCTTGATTTGGCAATTCTTGCTTTCGGGCGACATCAGTTACCAGCAAGATAGAAACCGCTTCCTTGAGCAGAGAATTGCTGAACTTCAGGAACAGGTTAAAGAGATCAAAGCGCTTAAAGAGAAAAAGCAGGCTCTGATTGAGCGTATGAAGGTTATTCAGTCTTTGCAGGGTGACCGTCCTGCTATTGTTCACATTTTTGATGAGGCAGTAAGAACCTTGCCCGATGGCGTATTTTTTACCTATATGAGCCGGAACGGAAATGTTTTACATGTTAAGGGCACGGCAGAATCCAATAACCGTGTTTCGAGTCTTATGCGTTCGCTTGATGCCTCTGAATGGTTTTCAGCTCCAAATTTAAAGGTGGTGACTGCGAACAAAAGTCTTGGAGATGCTGCAAATAATTTTGAAATGCTGGTTACTATCACGCAGCCGTCGTTAGTAGTGACTGCTCCTGATGAAAATAAGAAATAACTTATTAGCTTGGAATAAGAATAATGGCTTTTGCTGATCAAATAGAATCGATAAAGGAACAGTTACAAAATTTCGATGTTAACGATTTGTCTGTTGATAACATCGGAACGTGGCCGCTACCAGTCAAGGCTATTTCATGGTTGATACTTTTTTTTGGTTTGATCTTTGGCGGTTATAAGTTAATTATCAGTGATATGCAGCTGCAGTTAGCCGGTGAACAGAAAAAAGAACTTGATCTGAAGCAGCAATTTGAAACCAAGGCGTATCAGGCTGTTAACCTCGATGCTTATCGAAAGCAGATGCTTGATATGGAAGAGTCGTTCGGTGCATTGATCAGTCAGCTACCAAGTGATACTGAAGTACCTGGTTTGTTAGAAGATATTACCAATAAGGGTGCTGCGAGCGGTCTGGTTTTCCAGAAGATAGGTCTTGAAGCCGAGAAGAGAAGAGAATTTTATGTGGAACTACCCATAAAGATAATCGCGACAGGTACTTATCATGATATGGGTGCCTTTGTTAGTGGTGTGGCGAGTTTGCCTCGAATTGTAACATTATCGAATTTCATAATTACTCCTCAGGGTAAAAGTGGTGATAGCTCAAAGTTAAAGATGGAAATCACGGCCAGTACTTATCGCTATCGGGATTTGGGTGCTGAAGGCGGTAACCAGGCCAAGAAGAGAAGATAATTAACGGTAATAATGATGATTAAGCGGTTTTGTCTAATAGTATGTAGTATCTCTTTTCTAACCGGGTGTGGTGATGCCGGGTATGATGATTTGATAGCATTTATGGCTGACGTAAAGTCGCGTCCATCAAGACCTATTGAGCCAATTCCAACATTTAATCCGTATAAGCCTTTTGATTACGGTGCGACGATACTGCGTGCTCCATTTGATAGACCGGTAGTTATCAAGAGTATAACCGAGATTGTTCCCGAGTCAGCTGAAGCTCCGGATCCAACCAGGCCAAAAGAGTTTTTAGAGCAGTTTAATATTGAGTCGCTAAAAATGGTGGGAACGCTAGAACAGTATGGACAGCTTTGGGCATTGCTGGATGATGGACAGGGCAATGTGCATTATGTGAAAGAGGGTAATTACATAGGCAAGCACCACGGGAGAATTGTTTCTGCTACTCCCACTTATTTGCAGGTTGTTGAGACCGTAAGTAGTGGAAGAAATAATCAATGGGTTGAGAGGCCTCGTACTTTGGAATTAGTAGAATATTAATTATGGTTGATCAAAATAATAAGACATCGATTACGTTTAGTGGGGTTTTTCAGATGCGAAACTTTAGATACCTGTTGCTAATGCTCGCGACTTTTGCTTTTCCTGCTCTGGCAGAAGTGAATATGACGAATGTTGAGTTCAACTCATTGCCCGGCGGTCAGGTTGAAATGAAATTCAGTTTTGACGAGAGCGCGCCAACACCCAAAATTTATACGATTGAAAGCCCCGCTCGTATAGCTCTTGATTTGGAGAATGTCTCTTCCAAGTTGAAGCAAAAGAAACATACACTTGATTTGGGAAATGCCCAGAGTGTTGTTGTGGTTGGGTCCGGGAACAGAACACGGGTTATTGTTAATTTGTTAGAGTTAACCAAATATGAAACAAGGATTGACGGTAACGATCTCTTTGTAGTGGTTGGTAATGATGGTGTTAAAGATTATCTGAAAGAAGCGCCTGCTCAGCTGGAGCAAAAAATAGTCAAAGAAGTAGTTTCCGCTATCTCAAGTGTTGATTTTCGTAGAGGGGAAGATGGAGCAGGTCGTTTATTAATTGAATTGACGAACCCGAATATTGATGTTGATTCCAGAGTAGAAGGCAAGTCGATTATTCTGTCATTTATAGAAACATCGCTACCTGAGAATTTGCGCCTTAAGTATGATGTTTCTGATTTCGCAACGCCGGTAAACTGGTTCAAGGCTGATGAAACTGATGGTGTTGCAACCATAGAAGTTGAGCCGACAGGTGAATATGAATATTTGGCATATCAGGCAGAAAATAGCTATGTGTTAACTATCAAGCCTTTATCTGAAGAAGACATTGAGGCGAAAAAGAAACAGTTTGAATTTGTTGGTGATAAGCTGTCTTTAAACTTCCAGAATATTGATGTCAGGGCTGTATTACAGTTAATTGCCGACTTTACAGATTTAAACCTTGTAGCCAGTGATACAGTAAATGGCAAAATCACACTGCGGTTATTGAATGTTCCCTGGGATCAGGCACTTGATTTGATTTTGAAAACCAAAGGTCTTGATAAGCGTCAAGAAGGAAACGTGTTATTGGTTGCTCCAGCTGCAGAGATAGCACAAAGAGAGCAGCAAGAAATAGCAACGAATAAACAGTTAGAAGAACTTGCTCCACTGCAAACTGAGTTTATCCGTATTCGTTATGCAACAGCTACAGACATCTTTGCGTTATTGAAAGGTGGTGGTAGTGGTGGTGAAGATGGCGGTTCAGAATCGACAGGTAGTTTACTTTCATCGAGAGCGACGGTTGTTGTTGATGATAGAACCAATTCTCTATTGGTTACAGAAACAGCACAAAAGCTGGAAGATATCAGAAAGCTTATTAACCTGATTGATGTTCCTATTCGCCAGGTTTTAATTGAAGCAAGAATCGTTATTGCAAACTCTGATGCTGCAGATGCTCTGGGTGTGCAATGGGGTGGCTATAATGTAAGAAACAGCAAAAATGGTGGTAATATTTCCAGTCAGACAGTGGTATCTGATAGTAGCCAGAGTTTTACTGATGTGATGGCTGGTTCCGGTACTGTAGGCTATGGCAATGTTGTCGACTTTGGTGTTGGTAGTGGTGATGGTACGACTAACCTGAACATAGGTTTCCTTACTGATAGCAAAAGAAGAGTGCTTGATTTTACACTGTCTGCTATTGAGTCCAGTGGTAATGGTGAGGTTGTATCACAACCGAAGATTATTACCGGTGACAAACAACAGGCGACTATCGAATCCGGTTCTGAAATTGCCTATCAGGAGTCATCTGCCAGTGGTGGTACGACTACTGCATTCAAGAGTGCTACGTTGAAACTGGATGTAACGCCAAGCATCACACCTGATGATCGCGTTATTATGGAGCTGGATATTTCACAAGACTCTCTAGGGCCTGCGGCTGTAGATGGCTCGCCAACGATTGATACAACTTCGATTAAAACAGAAGTTCTGGTTAATAACGGAGAAACTGTTGTTCTTGGTGGAATCTTCCAGACAACCGAGCTTGAGAGTGAAGTTAAAACCCCGTTCCTTGGAGATATACCTTACCTTGGACGCCTCTTTAAGCGTAAGATTTATTCAATGGATAAAACAGAGATTCTGATTTTTATCACTCCTCGTATATTGGCTGATAGTCTGGTTGAATAATGCCTAATAGCTTGATTCTTGTCGGCCCCATGGGGGCTGGCAAGACGACCATCGGTCGTGCTCTTGCAGAAGAATTAAAACTTCCCTTTAAAGATATTGATCACATCGTTGTTGAAAATACCGGTGCGGATATTCCGTGGATATTTGATGTTGAAGGTGAAGAAGGCTTTCGTAAACGCGAGACGCAGACACT
>CBDUPD010000118.1:0-6651 GCA_965368985.1 uncultured Spongiibacteraceae bacterium
TGGTCAATTTCTCTCAGTGATGAAGAGCTGGATAAATGGCAAGTCAGCACAACCCAAAGTGTCAGTACAAATGAATACAACTTACGCTTAACCGTTAACCTCGTCATTCATCATTACGACCAACCGCTTAAACCTATTAATCTGGCGGCAGAAGCTCTCTTTCAAGACAATATCGACCAGATAGCGAGCAAAGATAATGAGAAAGAACTGATTGTACGTGAACTTAGAAGAGAACTGGCTGCTAACATACTGCGCCAGGTAACTTTCATCTCAAATAATCCACCTAACTGTAATCATAAAGATGAAGCTGAAACAACCTCAACAGTTAAGCAATAATCTGCAGCAGGGCTTGCAACCTATCTACTTGATAAGTGGTGATGAGACGCTATTAGTACAAGAATGTTGTGACCAGATTCGTACTGCCTGTAAAGAACAGGGATTTACCGAACGTGAAACACACCATGTAGATGCAAAGTTTAACTGGGATGATGTTTTACTATCTTCCAACAGCATGTCTCTATTTTGTGACAAGAAACTGATTGAACTTCACTGTAAAAGTGAAAAAATTGGAGATGGTGGCAGTAAAGGCCTGCAAGCACTGATTCAGGACCCCAATCCGGATACGATATTTCTTGTCATCATGCCCAAACTCGCAGCAGCCCAACAAAAAAGTAAATGGTTTAAAGCTGTTGACGCCCTCGGTGTCACCTTGCCTATTTGGCCAATAGACCGGGCAAATTTGCCAGAATGGATTAAAACCCGCCTTCATCAACATGGACTTAGCGCCACTGATGATGCAGTAACTTTTATTGCCGATAATGTTGAAGGTAATCTTTTAGCAGCACAACAGGAAATTGAAAAACTTCGCTTACTGGCCAAGTCAGATAAGATTGACCTGCAGACAGTAACAGAGATGGTAAGCAACTCCAGTCGATATACTGTTTTTAATCTAACGGATAAATGTCTTGCTGGTGACATATCAGCAGCCATGCGAACACTAGGTGGCTTAAAGGCTGAAGGCACGGAGCCCATTCTGATACTATGGTCGCTAACACGTGAACTTAGAGTATTGCATCGAATTCAGACAGCGCAAGAACAAGGCCAACCTATGAATCAGGCCATGCGTAACGAGAGAATTTTTGATTCTCGACAAGGCATCGTACAAAGAGCTCTTGGCCGGCTTCACAAAAACAAAATTGAAATGCTGTTACGTAAAGCAAGATTGATAGATCAATCAGTTAAGGGTATAAAGAAAGACTCACCATGGGTACAACTGGAACAATTAACGGTTAATTTCTGCTCCAGATAGAAGATTACTCTATCACAATTTTTCATCCTGAAAATTGCCATAGCATCTTCTTATCAGACATACTGAACAGACCAATGCTTAACAATAATAACAAGCAAACACTATGAAGAATTCAATAAAATCTGCACTGTTATCAGCGGCTGTCTTTCCTGGAGCCGGACATCTATACCTTAAATGCTATATTCGTGGCATAAGCATCATGATTGCTGCACTAGCGGCTCTTGTAGTTCTTATACAGCAGATGCTTGAACGAGTCGCTGATGTTATTAACCAGATAGAAATTGGTACCGTAACAGACACTCAGGAAATTGCAGAGTTAATCGCAAGCTCTCCTGATGAATCTTTAAATAATGCTGCTATAGTTATTACAGTATGCTGGATTTATGGAATTATTGATTCTTTCCTGGTTGGCAAAAAGCAGGATTCTAATGAATAACACATTTTTTAACATTATGAGAAAGTTGACTGCGGGGAGAGATATTGAATAATGCAGTGCCCAAGCTGTAATCAAACCAATAAATTAACCTGGCGAAAATACATAGAATCACCATTGGGGCGGCATATCTGTGAACACTGCCAGTCTCAATTCTGTTTTCAGCATACGATTAAATACTATGCTGCCATTATCGCACTCTGGATATTATCTGGATTATTACCGGGTATTGTCTGCCTGATGCTGGGAGCATCACTGGTACAGGCACTTTTTGTTTTCTGGATATTAGGGTTTAGTGTTGTATTACCTGCAGATAAAAAAATTGATGACACATGGCGAGGAACTGTTTTACGTAAAGTTTCTCACTGATTAGCACTTACTTCGCTTGAGGTAACAATGAAATTTCTCAACACACTCGCAACTCTTTTTATGTTCGCCATCATTGCCGGACTCTATGTCTTGTTCTTTCATCATAAACATATCCACCCTATAGGCAGCCTCGCCAATGAAATTGATGAGAAAATGCGATGCTCGAAACTCATCCCGCTTTTCCGTGAGTATGAAAATAACCATGAGCAGGCAAGATTTACTGACAGACACCTGACAGATGCAGGTGCATCAGTAAGCCGTTTCGATCCAACTTATGCACTTTATATGTATGACGAGGGTATGTTTGGAAATCCGGTACTAACCGTCTATTGTGACTCCAACGAACGGGTTATCAAATATACGCTTGAAGCTGAATAAACTGCATCAGAAATAAGAAGGCATAATACTCGGTTTATGCCCTCTTAAAATATAAAGCCAAGCCTAAACTATCTTTATAGATTCTTCTTCAATCTTTTTTGCCCAGATCTTCGGGCCTGTTTGATGCACTGATTCTCCCTTGCTATCAACTGCAACAGTAACAGGCATATCCTGAAGGTCAAACTCATAGATAGCCTCCATACCTAACTCAGGGAAGGCAACGACTTCTGCTTTCTTGATAGCTTGGGATACCAGGTAAGCAGCTCCACCCACAGCCATCAAATAAGTAGATTCAAACTCTTTGATAGCATCAATGGCAGCAGGGCCACGTTCAGCCTTACCAATCATTCCCATCAAGCCGGTTTGCTCAAGCACCTGACGAGTAAATTTATCCATACGTGTTGCCGTAGTCGGACCAGCAGGGCCAACAACCTCATCACGCACAGGATCAACCGGCCCAACGTAATAAATAAAACGACCTTTCAAGTCTACAGGCAACTCTTCACCACTATTAAGAATATCAACAATCTTCTTATGAGCAGCGTCCCGGCCCGTTAACATTTTACCGTTAAGCAATAATACATCTCCCGGCTTCCACGTTTTCATCTCTTCCCGGGTAACCTCTTGTAAATTCACACGCTTAACATCATCGCCTGCTTCACGCGCAACCTCAGGCCAATCATCAAGATTGGGTACTTCCAGCTCGGCAGAGCCTGAACCATCCAGCTTGAATTTGGTCCAGCGAGTTGCTGCACAGTTTGGAATGATAGCTACAGGTTTGTTAGCTGCATGTGTTGGACAATCCATCACTTTCACATCTAACACTGTCGTTAAACCGCCAAGACCTTGTGCTCCGATACCCAATTTGTTAATTTTCTCATACAGTTCCAGACGTAACTCTTCAGAACGGGATTCTGCGCCTTTTGCCTGAAGCTCCTGAATATCCAGCGGCTGCAACAAAGCTTTTTTGGCAAGAGCCATAGCTTTATCTGCCGTACCACCAATACCTATACCCAGCATTCCAGGCGGACACCAACCTGCGCCCATTTTGGGTATTTGCTCAAGCACCCAGTCAACAACCGAGTCAGACGGATTCAGCATGGCAAATTTTGTTTTTGCTTCTGAACCACCACCTTTTGCTGCTACATATACCTCTAGAATATCACCCGGAACTATCTCATAACTCACCATTGCTGGCGTGTTATCTCCGGTATTTTTGCGAGCACCATCAGGGTCAGCAAGAATAGATGCACGAAGTTTATTATCAGGGTGATTATAGGCACGGCGCACCCCTTCGTTAACCATATCATCAACAGATAACTCTGCATCCCACTGAATATTCATTCCCACTTTCAGGAAGACGGTAACGATGCCCGTATCCTGACAAATTGGGCGATGCCCTGTTGCACACATTCTGGAATTAATTAGTATTTGCGCGATTGCATCCCTGGCCGCAGGATTTTGCTCCCGCTCATAAGCCTTGCCAAGGGCTTGAATAAAATCTTTTGGATGGTAATAGGAAATGTATTGCAGTGCATCGGCAATACTACTGATCAGGTCTTCTTGTTTAATGATTGTCATTGATGATCTCTTTATTTAATCAATGGTTTTATTTAGGTGTTGGTTGCAACGCTTTTAGCTGTTGCTCCAGACGAGTGAGGGATTTATTGGTTTGCTGACGAAACTCATTATTTGAGGCAATCCAGCCAGCATTCTCTTCATTCTGTTTTTGTAACTTTTTATTCGTTGCTTTCAAAGACTTGATATTAGCCTCCAGCTCCGCAATCTGTTTTTTCTGAAGCTTTACAATTTTTTCTATTCCGTAGAGATCTTCTGTTTCAGCCTGCAGAACCGTAATATCTTCTTTCAGACTAGAACTGATTTTACCCGCATTGACGATATCATCATTTAGTTGGGCAGCCTGTTCATTAATTTTTTTCTGCTGAATGACAATAGATTCTATTTTTTTGCCATGATCAGTAATTTCGGTCTGGTTACGTCGCCAGGCAGACGCCCATAACTTATCCATTTGGGTCCACAAATCATCTACCTTGGCTTTAAGATCATTAATAGTAATCTGTAATGCCACACCCGACTGGGAAACGCTTTCATCAGTAGTGGAGAGTCGATTTTCCAGCTCGGCTACACGTAATTGTGCATTCTCAAGTTTCTCTCCCTGTCGACTTAATTGAACACCTGCAAAAGCCAGGGCAACTCCTGCTAAAATAAGCGCCAAAACAGCAACAGTCATCGCATAATGCGAATGATGATCATTTTTTGAGGATAGTTGTGAGCTTGTTGATCTTGACGTCTCGGAATAAATGGGAGCTTCTTGAGTGGCATCAACACTAACTTCTGAATTAACAGCTGCGCTCTCACGTTTTTCTGCCTGCATCGTAGGCAAGTTATCAAAATCGATAGATGGATCCCGATCACGCATTGCTCAAATTACCCTATTGTTTCAGTTGCGCCACATTATACCCTTGCCAGTAGCGAAAACTACTCTACTTCTGATATTTTCCTTATCAAACAAATTTCTGATAGTTAAAAGCTATGACGGTGATTTAAAAAATAATACCCGAGTAATTTGCTATACTATTAATATCAGTATATTCTCGCCTTAATAAATTCACTACCCAATACAGGAGAACATCATGGCTTTTGAATTACCCCCATTACCCTATGAACAAAATGCACTTGAACCCCATATTTCCAGCGAAACTCTTGAGTTTCACTATGGTAAACACCACAAAACCTATGTCGATAAACTTAACGGTCTTGTTGGTGGAACAGAATTTGAAAACAAATCACTTGAAGACGTTGTAAAAAGCTCTTCGGGCGGCATGTTTAATAATGCAGCCCAGATATGGAATCATACTTTTTACTGGAACTGCCTGAGCCCACAAGGCGGCGGAGCCCCAACTGGCGCAGCAGCTGAAGCAATTAATGCAGCTTTTGGATCATTTGAAGCATTTAAAGAAGAGTTTTCAAACTCGGCAATTAACAACTTTGGCTCAGCATGGACCTGGCTGGTAAAAAATGCAGATGGTTCGGTTGCTATCGTAAACACCAGTAACGCAGCAACTCCCCTGACCGATAGCTCAGTAACACCGGTTTTGACCGTAGACGTATGGGAGCATGCTTATTACATTGATTACCGTAATGCACGCCCTGCATATCTTGAAGCTTTCTGGAACCTTGTTAACTGGGACTTTGTGAATTCAAACCTGGCATAATTTGTAAAATCTGAAAAACAAAAAAGCCTCAGTATTCTGGGGCTTTTTTTTGACCTGTATCCCACTCATCGCTAATCAACGTCATTTTTTCTTTAAACACCAGATCAAATCACACTACCCAACAAGATTATCAAAGGTTTATTTGCTAGACTTAATGCAACTTAATTTTTTGCATCTATTATGACTATCACACGCATGAAACATAAAACTCTGGCTTTATTACTGCTGTTAGGCCTCTCATCAGGCAGCCTTTCAAATACCTACTGGCATGACATTCCTTCCAGGGTAAGCTTGAAGACAGAACTGGCTTTCAAACATCGGGCACTTAGTGTTGAACCGGACCTATTAAAACAACAACTCTGGCTTGCACCACTGGAATCATCGGGACAGCCGCCAGCTCTCATCGATCTACCTCTACCCAACGGTGGCTTTGTTAGTCTTAATGTTTTTGAATCACCCATTTTATCTAATGAACTTTCAGAACAGTTCCCTGATATCAAAACGTTTAAAACTTACCAAGTAGACAAGCCTTCACTAAGTGGACGCCTGGATCTCACACCTAATGGTTTTCATGCCATGCTGCGAACACCTGAAGGTATTGTTTATATTAATCCTGAAATGAATTACACAAGCAATGCAAATGCTAACCATTATCGCAGCTTCAACAAAAGCAATCTGAAACCTGACAAACCCTTTACCTGTAATACAAAAGGCCACCGCCATGACACCGATGACCTTTCATACCTTGAACAGGCAACACTAAAACCTTCCAGCAATAAAAGATTTGGCTCAAGCCTGCGTATCTATAAATTAGCCGTAGCAGCCACTGCAGAATACAGTGAGGCGGTAGCAGGAGGAAATCTTGTTTCCACATGGGAAGAAATCGTTACAGCCGTTAACCGTGTTAATGAAATTTACGAAAAAGA
>CBDUPD010000119.1:0-6642 GCA_965368985.1 uncultured Spongiibacteraceae bacterium
TCTTGTTGTCGCTGGTAAAGCAGGGATGGGCATATATCTTGTTATCAGTTTTGTGCTTGAGTGGTTTTACCCGGTTTTGTTTGAGGTATATTCCAGAGGCCAAACACCTGGAAAAAAATATATGAGTCTGGCCGTGGTTAATGATGACCTTACGCCTATTAGCTGGAGCGCCTCGATAGTACGTAACCTGTTAAGGTTTGCTGATTTCTTACCTTTTTTCTATTTGTGCGGCTTGTCCAGCATGACGATCAGCAGCCGGTTTCAACGATTAGGCGATATAGCGGCCGGTTCTCTGGTGGTTCATAAAGAAAAAAACAAGCCGGTTACTGTGTTACCTCAAGTAGTGCCTCGTAGCCCGGTAAGTGGTTTATCTCTTGAAGACCAGATTGCCATTATTAATTTTACTCAAAGGCATGAACAATTATCTGCGGGAAGAAAAATTGAATTGGCCAAAATTGTTAGTGATGTTGTTCAATCAGACGATGATCATGTTGTAGATTATGTGCAAGGCATGGGGTGTTGGCTGTTGGGGGATCGACGGTGAAGCAGCAACATTTTGAAGAGCAATACAGGGATAGCTGGGATGAGATTAATAGTAATGTCTCAGAGGGCAAGATACAGTATCAGAGGAACTTTCCTGACAGGTATCGTCAGCTGTGCTATCAGCTGGCATTGGCTAAAGAGCGTCGTTATACCCCCGATTTAATTAATCGTCTTAATCGTCTTGTGCTTCAATCGCATCACCATTTTTACCAGGGTAATCAGCGTTATCGCCATCAATGGTTGCGATTTATTGTTTGGGGGTTTCCATCGGTATTGAGAGCTAACTCAAGTTTTGTTCTGTTTTCCATCTTGTTGTTTCTTGGGCCTGCAGTATTGACGGGAATTGTCTGTTATTTTAATGAAGAGTTTATCTATAGCTTAATGTCTTCAGATCAGGTTCACCGTATGGAGAGCCTATATGACCCATCTGTTGAACACCTTGGTAGAGAGCGGCAATCAGATACTGATTTGATGATGTTTGGGCATTATATAAAAAATAATATTGGCATTAGTTTCAGAACTTTTGCGAGTGGGATTGTTTTTGGTCTGGGTTCAATATTCTTCCTGGTTTTTAACGGTATTGTTATTGGTGCTGTGGCAGGGCATTTAACACAGCTGGGTTTTGTCGATACATTCTATCCGTTTGTTGTAGGTCATGGAGCATTCGAGTTAACGGCCATTGTTTTTAGTGGGGCCGCAGGCTTGAAACTTGGATATGCTGTTATTGCCCCTGGTCCCTATAAGCGATCTGTAGCAATCAGAATAGCAGGTATTGAAGCCATTCAAATTATGTATGGTGTCATGATAATGTTGTTAATTGCGGCATTTATTGAGGCTTTCTGGTCTTCCAGTAGCACGCTGCCAATAGAAGTTAAATATGCTGTTGGGGCTGCATGGTGGTTATCTGTTCTGGCTTATTGCCTCTTTTCCGGAAGGTATAATGGATCTAAACCGACTTAGTATAGAAGCCAGAACAAGAACTCCCTGGGAAGCCATTGATCTTGGTTTTATTCTGGCCAGAAAATGGTGGAAGCCACTATTTCTTAGTTGGTTTATTCCCAGTGCGTGTTTTTTTATTCTGGTGAGTTTGATTTTTTACAAACAACCCTGGTTGGCCATGTTATTGACATGGTGGTTGAAGCCCTTGTGGGATAGAGGCCCCTTGTATGTTGCCAGCCGATATCTTTTTGGTGAAAAAGACAGTATTCGCGATATTTTAAAGGCATTACCTAAAGTCTATAAAACCGACTGTTTACCATGGCTGACATGGCAACGATTGAGTTTGACAAGAAGCTTTGATATGCCGGTAACCGTTCTTGAAAAACTAAAATCAAGTCAACGACAATCCCGTATCGGTACATTACATTATCTTACGGGTAATACAGGCTTCTGGTTGACTATTGTTTGTGTTCATCTTGAAGCGGTTATTATTTTTGGTTTAGTTGTTTTAGCTGTTTTGATGGTACCTGAGCATATTGATATTGATTATTGGGAAGCGTTTTCAAATGATGACTTGTTGATACAGACAATTAGCAATATTTTAACTTTCATTTCTATGGTGATTGTTGCGCCATTTTATACGGTTGCAGGTTTTACTTTATATATAAGTCGTCGAATTGATCTTGAGGCATGGGATGTTGAGGTTCGGTTCAGACATTTGGCTGATAGCTATAAACATAAAGCAAGGTCGCACATCTCTTCTGTAGCAGTGTTGTTAATATTGGTCTCCGGTTTTGTTTTCACTGACACTGTTTCAGCGATAGGGGTTAATGAAAAGAGCAAGGTAACAGAAGAGGCAGGTTCAGTTGTTGTCGATAATGATAAAGCGTTAATCATAGAAGTGCTGAAAGGTGAAGATTTTAATGAGGTAATGAAGTTTGATACCTGGAAATTTAGAGATAGCGATAGTGATAGCGAGGAAAGTGAAAAATCAAAGATCCCCGAATGGTTGATAAAATGTATAGAGTGGCTGGAAGATCATAGTGAGTTTTTTGGCTCTGTTAGTAAAAATATCAAGAGTTCGGCATCAATTATTGAATTTCTATTATGGGTAGTTGCTATTTCATTGGTGCTATACCTTATTTTCTACTATCGGGATACGCTAAGGCGGTTGAGTGGGTACGATAATAAACCCGTCCGCATCAATGAAACGCCTGATGTCTTGTTTGGCCTTGATGTGAGAAAAGACAGTTTACCTGATAATGTCACACAGCAGGTGCAGGGTTTATGGCGAGATGGAAATTACCGTCCAGCGGTCAGTTTATTGTATCGAGCAACGCTTTCCAGTCTCATTCATCGACTTGATTTTGTATTTAATGACGGGCATACAGAGGGCGAGTGTGCAGATATAGTTGATGTAAGGGGAGATAAGAGGTTAAGTGTTTTTTTCAAAAGCTTAACGCATTGTTGGCAGCAATTGGCCTATGGGCATCACATTCCGGAACAGCAGTTGATAGATCAACTATGCAGTCAATGGGATGAGGTTTTTGACAATGAATAATCGTCGAACGGTTTTGATGATTCTTTTACTTATCTCATGTGGAGTATCTGCTTTTTTTGTATATTTTGAAAAGTATGAAAAAACTATCGACCTGGGGTGGGGAGAAGAAGCGAGAAAAAACCCTTACCTTGCAGCACAATACTTTATTGAAAAGAAACAGGTGTCCGTTGACTCATATAGTAGCCTGGAGCGACTGGATAACTTGCCGGAAAATGGAACGATAATTTTAAGTGACAGCAGTCATGTCTTCTCCAAAGAAATGATGAATCGCTTACTTGAATGGCTGGAAAACGGTGGGCATTTAATTGTTGCTGCGCCTGATCCTTCATCTGATGCTGTTGAAATTCTGTTGGAACATTTTTCCATTGAGAGTGTTGAGTCGGATTATTCTGAAGAAGTTATAGAAGAAGAAATTGAGGATACGGATGGCAGTCCTGACGATGAAGCCATTGATCAAGAGGAAGAAAAAGAAACGAAATTCAGTGAGCGATTAAGACAAGCCAATATAGATATTGACGAAAATAAAGAGCTTGTTGAAGAGCCTGGAATAAAAGATGAGATAGCAGAGTTTGAAAAAAGCATTCCTGATAGCAACTTAACCCTAATGACATTTCAGGGTTATGAGAATACAGTCAGGGCGCATTATATTCATGATTATGTTCTGTATCACCCGTATTTTAGCGTTGAAGATCCCGATGCTTATTTGGGTTATAAGCCTTTTTACTGGAGTGGTGATGAATACGGAACGCATATGATGCAGTTTTATATTGAAGAGGGATTGCTGACGGTAATGTCTGATATAGAGATATGGGAAAGCAGTGAAATTAAGTATTTTGAACATGCAAAACTTCTCGATATTCTGATTACTCATGATAATGCTGTAAACATAATATATGGCATGCAAAAACCTTCTCTGTTTACACTGATGTTTCGATATGCCTATGAATTACTATTGGCATTTTCTTTATGGTTAGTTGCCTGGCTTATTTATAAAGGCCAACGTTTCGGTTCAGTCAGAAAATTTGAAGTTACTACCCGGCGATCAATGAAAGAACATGTGCATGCCAATGCGGCATATTGCTGGAGAGGGAAATTTCAGGATCTATTATTGAACCCCGTGAAGAAAGAAATTCAAACGAAGGCCAGCTATTGTTTTACAGATTATTCTCTATTGACAGAAGATGAGCAATATCAGCGGTTGAGTGAGTGTAGTGGAGTTAACCTTGCTGATGTAAAACGTCTTATGAATATTAATAATCGCTTGAATGAAGAAGAATATTTACTCGTTATGCAACATATGCAAAAAATCAGGAAATCTTTATGAATGATCAACAGGTAGGTGTCAGTCTGGAACAAGCCACAGAGCTTGTTACACAATTACGTAAACAGATCAATTCTGTGCTTATAGGCCAGGAAAAAGTAGTCGACAATATACTTATTTGTTTATTGTCGAATGGTCATGTGTTGATAGAAGGTGTTCCGGGTTTGGGCAAAACACTGCTTGTGCGTGCATTGGCCAATTGCTTTGATGGACAATTCAAACGCATTCAGTTTACGCCTGACTTAATGCCGTCAGACATCACAGGTCATGTACTGTTTGATATGAAAGAAAGCGAGTTTCGTATGCGTAAGGGACCTGTTTTTACCAACCTGCTGTTAGCTGATGAAATAAATCGTTCTCCGGCAAAAACCCAGGCGGCACTTCTTGAGGTTATGCAAGAAAAGCAAGTGACGTTAGAGGGTAAGGCACTGGAAGTTCCCATGCCTTTTATGGTGATGGCAACACAGAATCCTATAGAGCAGGAAGGAACCTACCCTCTGCCAGAGGCAGAGCTGGATCGTTTTTTGATGAAGGTTTATATTGATTACCCTTCCAAAGAAGACGAGACAGCGCTGACAAGATTGATTACCACAGGGCATGTCGAGGATGATGATGCCTTCAGTAAAAAGAATGCCATATTAAATGCAGAACAGATTTTTGATTTGCAGAAACTGGTTTCATTAGTAACAGTTGATGAGCAGGTATTGGATTATGCCGTACGACTGGTTAGAGCTACACGTGAAAGTTCGGCTCTGCAACGAGGAGCTGGAACCCGTGCCTGTCTCGCCCTGATTCGGTGTGCTCGTGCGAAAGCGCTTTTAAGAGGGTCAGATTTTGTATTGCCTGATGATGTGAAGCAGATGGCACTACCGGTTATGAGGCACAGAATTGCATTGTCTGCTGAAATGGAGATTGACCATATGGACGAAGACCAGGTATTGAGCCAGATATTCAGTGTGGTAGAAGCACCCAGATTATGAGACCAACCCGAAGGTTATTGAATTGGCTAGGCATCTGGGTAGTTTTGTCTGTTGCAATTGCCGGTTTGCGCATTGTTAATTTATATACAGAGTTTCCTGAGGTAGCAGAGCTCAATGTTGTCTGGTGGGCATTAGGTGGTGCGTTATTGGTAACGGCTTTATTCGATGCTGTATGGTCTGGCAAGTTGAATGATTTACATGTTGTTAGAACAATACCCCATAGCCTGGCATTGGGTGTGAAAAACAGCGTTGTTTTGCTTATAGAAAATCCATACCCTTATTCAATACAGATTGAAATTACTGAAGAATACCCTGATGCAGTAGAGTTACATAGTTTGCCAGTGACCATTTCAATCGAAGGGGCGTCAGAAAAAAAGATAGAGTACTCTTTCACACCTATATTCAGGGGGAATGCAGAATTCAAAAAAACGCTGTTGAGAATAGAATCTCGAATGGGTTTGTGGCAGATAAAAAAATCAATGGGTGAAACCAGTTCGGTTAAAATTTACCCTAATTTTGCCCCGGTAGCGCAATTAGCCCATTTGGGGCTTGAACAACATATCAGTCAATTAGGTATTCATATTGCGCAACGCAGAGGCGAAGGCCTTGATTTTCATCAGCTAAGAGATTTTCGTGAAGGAGATGCCTTGAGGCAAATCGACTGGAAAGCAAGCGCAAGAGTCAGAAAGCCCATTTCACGTGATTATCAGGATGAGCGCGATCAGGATATTATTTTTATGTTAGATTGCGGCAGACGTCTGCGTCACAAAGATGATCAGCTCAGTCACTTTGATCATGCACTGAATGCCTTGCTTCTGACATCTTATGTGGCACTGCGGCAAGGAGATTCAGCGGGCTTGATGAGTTTTTCAGGTGATGAGCGCTGGTTGTCACCGGTAAAAGGGAAGCATTCGATAAACCTTCTGTTAAATCATTTGTATGATCTTCATAGTACAACACGAAACAGTGACTTTCTTCTTGCGGCGAAAAAGCTGGTTAGCAAGCATAGAAAACGTGCTCTGATTGTTATTATTACCAATGTGCGTAATGAAGATAGTGAAGATTTAATTGCAGCCACGCAGCTTTTGGCCAAACAACATATCGTTATGGTGGCGAGTATAAGAGAGAATTTTATCAATGATTTTCTTGATAAGGATATAGCCAATTTCGATGATGCATTAAAGTACAGTGGCGCTACGCAGTTTCTGCATCAACATATGGCCTTGATAGCAAGGTTGCGAGCATCAGGCGTCTCTGTAGTGGACTCGTTATCCTGTGAGCTGCATATCAAGCTGGCG
>CBDUPD010000120.1:0-6640 GCA_965368985.1 uncultured Spongiibacteraceae bacterium
ATAAAAACTAATTTACCTATTAATTATAATAGTCGCTGCCAGTTTATCATACAAAACGAACTGTCTGATTTGTGATTGACGGCGCATCTCACTGACTATATGGGGGCAAAAATAAAAAATTCACCCCTTTGAGACCTCTATTAATAACGTCTTGCATCTAAATAGTGATAATTAAGAAGAATTACAGGACAAAAAATTTCTACTTTTAAAAAACTATGGTTTTTAAGTTATTTTGTCATCTAAAAAACGATCTTTTAATGCACAATAGTTATTAGAGCTGTAGGTAAAATACTCAATTTCCTCTGGTGTGAGTTTTCGCACCTGTTTGGCAGGTGATCCTACATACAAATAACCACTTGCCAGTTTTTTCTTCGGAGGTACCAGACTGTTGGCGCCAATGACAACGTCATCTTCAATAATGGCGCCATCCATAATAATTGATCCCATGCCGACTAACACACGGTTACCAACCGTGCAGCCATGCAAGGTAACGCTGTGTGCTATTGTGCAATCATCACCTACCGATAAAGGCCAGCCATTGCGGTTATAAGGGCCAGCATGGGTAATATGGCAAACAGAGCCATCTTGTATGCTGGTGCGAGCCCCAATTTTTATTGAATGCATATCACCGCGTATTACGGTGAGGGGCCAAATCGAGCTGTCATCGCCAATAGTAACGTCGCCAATAACAATGGCAGAACGGTCGATAAATACCCTTTCGCCGGTTTTGGGTTGATGCCCTTCAAACGAACGTAGAGAATAGTCGCGATCTTGGTGTTTCAAGGTTAAACTCCGCAGCTTGTATTAATATTTTTTTGTAGAGAGACTATGCAACAGGCACACTTATCATTACCAGAATTTTCGACAATAAATATTGCGAATATTGAATCGCAGCTCGATAAGCTTCTGGCTGGAAATCGTCAGCAATTAGCTGCTTTAACGCAGTTACAGGGTCAACAATTAATAGGCTGGCAGAGTTTTGCTGTCCCAATGCAAGCTATGGATATGGTTCTTGAGGATTTTTGGGCGCCTATTAGCCATTTAAATGCTGTGGCTAACAGTGATGAGTTGCGAGATGTTTATCAGGCTTGTATTGCCAAGCTTACCGAATATGCTACTGAGCTTGGGCAAAATGCCGAGCTATATGCCTGTTTTAAAGCGCTGTCAGAGTCTGATGAAAAAATGGGTAAGTAAGGCGCTGCTTGATTTTCATTTGTCGGGTGTTGATTTGGCAGCAGATAAAAAAGAACGCTTTAAAGCAATAAAAGCACGACAGGCTGAATTGTCACAAACATATTCTAACCATGTGCTGGATGCGACGGCGGCCTGGCAGAAGAATATTGAAGATCCTCAGTTGTTGGCCGGCTTGCCTGATTCTGCCTTAATGATGTTAAAACAGATGGCTGAAGAAAAGAATCTTGAAGGTTATTTGTTGACGCTTGACTTTCCTGTGTATCAGGCAGTTATAACCTATGCCGGGAATCGTGAGTTACGAAAAGAAATCTATATTGCCTATATGACAAAGGCATCTGATCAGGGTCCCAATGCCGGTGAGTTTGATAATAGCGATATTATGGTTGAGACATTGCAGTTGCGTCAGGAGTTAGCAGGCTTATTGGGTTATGCCAATTATGGAGAACGTTCACTGGTAACCAAAATGGCTAACTCGGTTGATGAAGTTGTCGAATTTTTGGAAGATCTGGCAGTAAAGTCAAAGCCGTTTGCCAAAAAAGAGTTGGCAACGTTGGCAGAATATGCCGGGCAAACACATGGCATTGATTCTTTGGAAGCATGGGATTTTGCTTTTGTGAGTGAGTTGTATCGACAAGAGCATTTTGAGCTGTCTGATGAAAAATTACGTGAGTACTTCCCGTTAGAGAAAACCCTGGAGGGCATGTTTGAAGTTGTGCATCGTCTTTATGGTATTGCCATTAAGCAGGTCGAAGATTTTGATAGTTATCATGATGATGTGCGTCTGTATCATATTGAAAAAGGCGGGGAACATATCGCCAGTTTTTATCTTGACTTGTTTGCGCGTGATAAAAAACGTGGTGGTGCCTGGATGGCGGACTGTCGAACCCGTTGGCAGCCTTCAGAAACAGAGCAACAACTACCGGTTGCTTTTTTGACTTGTAACTTTCGTCCGGCAACTTCAGATAAACCTGCCCTGTTAGCTCATGGCGAAGTGACCACATTGTTTCATGAGTTTGGGCATGGATTACATCATATGTTAACGGCTGAAAATATTGCTGGTGTATCAGGTATTGCCGGTGTGGAATGGGATGCGGTTGAGTTACCGAGTCAATTTATGGAAAACTGGTGTTGGCAAGAGGAATCGATTAAGTTGATTTCGGCACATTATCAAACGGGGGAGCCTTTGCCACAGGATGTGCTGGATAATATGCTTGCGGCTAAAAACTTTAATGCGGGTATGATGATGATGCGTCAGCTGGAGTTTTCATTGTTTGATATGGAATTACATCGTGAACTGAATATTGAGAATGCAGAACAAATACAATCTGTGCTGGATAAGGTGCGAGAGCAAGTAGCAGTTATAGTGCCACCAAAAGAAATATGCTTTCAGCATGGTTTTAGTCATATTTTTGCGGGTGGTTATGCCGCTGGGTATTACAGTTATAAATGGGCAGAGATATTGTCAGCGGATGCTTTTTCGGTATTTGAAGAGAAGGGGTTGTTTGATAAGATTAGTGGAGAATCTTTTTTGAAGAATGTGCTGCAGGTGGGTAGTTCTCGTAGTGCTGCAGAATCTTTTAGGGCGTTTCGCGGACGTGAGCCGGATACACAGGCGTTACTAAGACACAGTGGTTTGTTGTAGCAGAATATAAGAGAATTTTATGAAGCGACGTTTTATTGCCGGTGCGACATGCCCGGAATGTAAGCAACAAGATAAAGTAGTTATGTTTGATGATGAAGATCATCAGCGTTGGCGTGAGTGTGTTTCATGTGGTTTTAAAGAGTTGCTTGAAGATGAGCCGGCAGAAGAAATTCCTACACGGGTAAATCAGCCCAAGTTGGGTGAGAAGCCTTTGGCGCATGAGACTGCGGTTGAGGCGATCAAAATTGTTGATCCGAAGAAGTTACATTAGTCATTCCGACCAACGAAAAACAATCCTCCTATTTAAAAAACATAACCTGCATGGATGTAGGTCGGGATTTATCCCGACAACACAAGGACAGTAAATATGAGTTATAACAATTTACGCAAAGGGCGCGTATCAGAGTCTGGTCGCGAATACTTCATTACTATTAATATCAAAGGCCGTAAACCGGTTTTTCTCGATCATAGCTGTGCTCGTATATTCATTCGAACTATGATGGGTGCATCGGACAAATATTTAGTATTGGCGTTTGTTGTTATGCCCGATCACGTACATATTCTTATTCGGCTTCAAGGAAGTTCATTATCGCAAGTCATTAAAAGATTAAAAGCAAAAAGCGCTATACAAATAAATACGCATATAGGCGGTTATGGTCAATTATGGCAAGAAAACTTTTATGATCATGCTCTTCGTGATGAAGAGGACAGGAAAACTATTGCTAGATATATTGTTGCTAACCCATTAAGGGGAGGTTTAGTAAAGAATATTGGTGATTATCCACATTGGGATTGTATATGGTTATGATTTTTTGGAAGGATAGATTGTTGGGATAAGTCCGACCTGCGTATAGAAAGTTTATGTGTTTTGTTTTGTCGGGATGAATCCCGACCTACGTTCATGTAGGTTTTTGTTGTTTTGTAGGTTGGGATTCATCCCGACAAATGTTGATTATTTCAATCCACTTACATATATCGCCACAGCTTCACGCTCAAGTTCCGTCAGTTTCGATGCGATTGAATGCATTATAGCATTGTCGTTAGTTCTTTGGCGTGAGTTAAACTCTTCGAGTTGGGCTGAGATGTATCGTTTGTGCTGACCAGCCAGGCGTGGTAATTGTTGTGTGCCGGCACCATCTTCGCCATGGCAGGAGGCGCAGGCAGCAACGCCGGAATATTTATTACCTTTGAAAAATATATATTCACCAACGGCTGAGAGCATTGTATCGCGTACTTTATGAGTTGCTGATTCTTGCTGGCTGAAGTACTCTGCAAGGGCAATAATTTCTTCTTCTGTTAGATCAGCAGCCATTTCAGTCATGGTGCCGATACGAGATCCACTCTTGAAATTGGTTAATTGTTTGATCATATATTCTTTATGCTGGCTGGCAAGGCGTGGATAGACAACATTGGATGCTTCGCCCTTATAGCCATGACAAAGGTGACATTTTTCTTCAACGATTTCTTTGGCGCGAGTAAGGTCAGCGGCAGTTGCGTTTAGAGAAATAAAATAAACAAAAATAAAAAAGCTGAGTAAGGTTTTCACGTCTAATACCTGTAGTTGTCAATTTTATTAAGTGACTGGATAGTATAGCGGATATTTTTCATGTTAAAAAAGAGGTAGAAACTTTTTAAAGAAATTGAAATGTTGCAGGAGGGTTTACTTTAAACCGACCCCTGGCAACAGCCAGCGGCGCAAAAACTCCCGCTGTGCGTCATCATCTCTTTCATCAGGACTTTTGATAACCAGCAAGGATAAAAACAGGCGTGTCATCATCTCACCAATTTCAGCAGATCGTTTTATAACTTCTTCGGGTTGGTCTTTTACGCATTCTTCAGCAATTTTTGTAATGGTGCCAAGGCACATATCTGAATAAAACATTTCAGGATTCATGACAGGTGTTAGTTTGGGGTCGGTAATCCATTGCAGATAAGGTTCGTTGGGCAGATTCTCAAGTGTATACATGATGGCTTCAACGATTTTGTCTTCGGGTTTGTCGAAGGTGTTGATATGCGCCATCAGGTCGATTGAAAAACGTGATGCTGAATCCATTAGGGCAGCAAATATAACGGCATCACGGTTTTTGTAATAATTGTAAACAGTTTGCCGGGCACAGCCTGCCTCTCGGGCAATATCGTTAAGGCTGGTTTTTTCGATACCCCAGCGCTGAACACAGCTCATGGCCGCATCCATTAATCGGTAGCGGATATCGTCTGAAGAGCTGATATCAGCTAACTCAGACAGTGTTTTTTCAATATTTTCAGAGCTCATATTCATTATGTGCAAGTATAGCTGAAAGCTCGTGGTTGGTGTATTGCTTTGTTTTTTACAAATGACCGGACAGTAATAAAGGTTGACAGATTGACAGTTTTGTCGATATTGTCCATGTCATGCTAAATACAATTTTGTTGATTGGCTCGAAATAAAAAGTGCAGACAAGTTTCTGCAAGAGGAAAACTCGATGAGTGAAGAAATTGAAATGATGGATAACCCATTATCTGAAACAGCTGCAATACGTAGTGTGATTTACCAGATATTTGCTGCAACTTTTGAATATCCTGATAAAGAGATATTGGAAGAAATTCGTTCAGGCCTTATCGCTGATCGCTTGAAAGAAGTGCTTGCACTGGCAGACCCTGCAATTATTGAGGGAGCTAACTGGGATGCCTTACGTGATGCCGGTGCTGATGATGATGCCTTGCAGATTGAATTCACCCGCCTGTTTGATGTTGGTTCATCAGGCCCACCATGCACACTTTATGGTGGTGAATATACCGGTGCCCGTATGCAGATAATGGAAGAGCTGGTTCGTTTTTATAACTTCTTCAGTTTGTCGATGGCTGAAGATCCGCATGAGCTGCCAGATCATCTGGTTACGCAATTGGAGTTTTTGCACTTTCTTACTTATCGTGAATCAGAGTTGGCGAAAGTCGGTGAAGAAACTGATGACATGAAGCGTGCCGAGCGTGATTTTATTGCTCGTCACACCGGTCGTTGGCTGCCTCAAATGTTTGAGAAACTGGAGCAGCAAAATCCTATGCCTTACTATCTGGAATTGACTCGTTTAATGGTGTTGTTTTTGCAGTTAGAGCTTGCTCGCCTCGTTGCTCTGGTTGGTGAAGCGCCAGATGACCAGGATAGTCAGGTGGTTAAATTTGTTGGCTAGGTCGTTTTATACCTGACTGTTTCAGTAGGTATTGGGGTGGCGTAAATAATTGAATTTAAAAATATTTTCAGTTTTTATTCCAACTCAATATAAGCCCGCTAAAGAATCTCTTTAGCGGGTTTTTTTATGTCTGCTCATTGTGATTATTTTGATCTGGATCAAATGCGACAGTTGGACATTATTTGGCATTATGTCTAATATTGTTAAATCCCTATTTGTCATCGGTGATTAGGGCCTGTTAGCTCTATTTCTGTTAACAATTAAGACCAGACGCCGGTTTTATTTTTCCTTGAGGAGGGAATGCAATGTTGTCCAAAAAGGTTTCATTAGACGGGGCCCAGTTTGCCAGCCCTGCAGATGCTATTTGGTCGCAGACTGAAAGCCAGGATATCACTTTGATGCCTGTGCCCGTTGGTATGCAACCATCTGTATATATTAAAACAACCATGGGTGAACGCGAGATTGGCAAGGTAAAAAAAGTGAAAGTATCTTGTTTGCATAATGGCAGTGATATTGCTGTGCGTATGGAGTGGGAAGACCCCGACAAGAATCTTGAGCGTACAGATGCCAATGAATTTCCTGATGGTTGTGCCTTGATGTTTCCTATGGGTGAAGATGCACCGCTGGTTACCATGGG
>CBDUPD010000121.1:0-6639 GCA_965368985.1 uncultured Spongiibacteraceae bacterium
TGGGGTAGTCAGGTAACAGCGGTTATATCAACACGGGAAGGTGTTAAGTTGACTCTTGAAGATGTTCAGGAACATGCCAAAAAAACGCTTTCAGGTTATAAAGCTCCTCGAAGACTGCACATAACTGACGAGATTATACGTCAGCCTAATGGCAAGCCTGATTATAAATGGGCTAAACAATATGCCCTTGATGGTAAAGGTCTGGTAGGTTAAATCATAATAAGTTGAAAGGGGTCAGACCTGTGGGGCTGACCCCTTTTTTTGACTAAAATTTAATAGTGTTAGTAGGCCCTATAATTGGAGAGTGAAATGGAAGGTTTGGAACAGTTAGATATCAGTACAAAAAATTGTCGAATTGAAAAAAAGGGACATGTTTTATTGGTAACTTTGGCCCGCCCTGAGGCAAAAAATGCCTTAAGCTCACAAATGCTGTTAGGTATGTATGAAGCCTGGCGTCGTCTCGATGAAGATAAGGATCTTCGAGTAGCTATATTGACTGGTGAGGGTGATACCTTCTGTGCAGGTATGGATCTTAAGTCGGGTACCGACGGTGATGCTGACGCAGAAATGTTCCAGGAAAAGATGAAAGAGATTCCTGATTTGCATTGGCAAGCTTTATTGCGTCATAACCAACCGATGAAACCGGTTGTGATGGCTGTCGAAGGTTTTGCATTAGCGGGTGGCACAGAGATACTTCAAGGCACCGATATTCGTGTTGCTGCTGAAGATGCTGTATTTGGTGTTACTGAATGTAAGCGTGGACTTTTCCCATTGGGTGGGTCAACTATCCGTTTGCGTCGTCAAATTCCTTATGCTCTTGCAGCAGAAGTTCTTTTGATGGGGCGTCATGTAACAGCTCAGGAAGCAAAAGACTGGGGCTTGATTAATCGTGTTGTACCTAAAGGTACAGCATTAGAAGAAGCTTTCAAGATTGCTGAAGAGATTGCTAATGATAATGCACCTCTATCAGTGCAAGCTATTTTGAAGTCGTTGCGTGAAAACCAGTTTGATATGTCTGAGAAAGAAGCGTTGGCCAAAGAGGAAGAGTTGGGATGGACTATCTTTGCAACTAAAGACTCTAAAGAAGGAATGAAAGCATTTAAGGAAAAGCGTAAGCCCAATTTTATTGGTGAGTAATTAGCCTTATAGAAGTGGATTTTAATCTGACTATTCGCGGATGAAATCCACTCCTGCAGCGGCTATTTTTCTTTAAGAGGGTAGCCTTTCATAATGATAAAAGGATGAAGGGCAAGCTGTATGCCTTCCATTATTTCTTTCTCATTATTTAAAAGATCATTTCTGCGTTTAAAACGACCATTATTGTTATGTAGCTCAATCGCCTGGGCAATCTGTATTCCGCCCTGGTTATGAAGCACTAGCTCATTATTCCGGTTTACCATGTTTGTAACAATCGTAATTCCGTCGATCATTTTATCCCAGTCAAACTCGTCTGTTAGACCGTTGCCTATACCTTCAACTTTTACCTTGCGTCGAACACCACTCCATTGAGCTGATTTCTTTGAGCCCTTGCTATAGACAAGCGATTCTTCAATTAAATCGGTAAATAAAATAGCATCAAGCTTTGGGTTGTTGGTGAATATTTTTTGCAAGGTGTCTTCAAGTGCGGGTAAATAGGCGGAAGACATCTTTCCTGTCGTGGGATTGTATAAGTCTCCATGTCTAGTGATCGTTTTTTTCCATAAGGATCTGAAGATTTTATTTGAGACTGTTTTATAGCCTGATTTATGAAGATAATCTTTTACACGGTTATCGATATGTTCCTGGTGTTTTGTAAGATAATGCCGACTGGGAGTATTGAAGTTTATTGGTGCAAGCATAATGGTTTGTATGTTTTGTTTGTCGGCAAGCTGTTCCTGAAAATGATAATCATAAACACTGGGATTGTAGTTATTAAAAGAACAAGCGAATATACTGGCTACAGAAATAAAGATAACAACTAACTGGCGCAAACGTTGACTCATTGTCATGGTCTCATTTAATACTGATGAATAGTTTATATTACCAAGAATTTGGTCAAAACAAAGACAAAACTCAAACCGTTATATTGCTACATGGTTTGTTTGGCCAGTCTGATAATTTATCCACATTGGCAAAAGAGTTGGCAAATGATTTCTATATTATTGTACCTGATTTAATAAACCATGGCAGGTCGCTTCATCGATCGAGCATGAGCTACCCTTTAATGGCTGCTGATATTATTCAGCTAATGGATGAGTTGGGTATCACTTGTGCAAATGTCGTAGGTCATAGCATGGGAGGGAAGGTTGCTATGCAAATGGCTGTTTCTTACCAGAAAAGAGTTTCCGGTTTAGTTGTTGCAGACATAGCCCCGGCGAAATACCCAGCTACACATAATGGTGTTTTTCGGGTAATGGAAAAAGTTAAAAACGAAAAAATAGAAAGACGTTCACAAGCCGATGCCATCTTATCTGAAGAGGTTCCGGAGCTTGGTCTCAGGCAATTCTTTTTAAAAAGTTTAAAGCGATCTGAAGATGGTTTGTGGGAGTGGTGTTACGGTCTTGATGAAATAAGTAAAGCCTACCCATCAATATGTGATGCGCCTGATTTACACGCAAGTTATAACCAACCCTGTTTGTTTATCAAGGGTAGTGAGTCAGACTATATTAATGATGGTCACAAATCGCTTATACAGAGATTTTTTCCTGAAGCGAATTTAAAGATTATTCAAAATGCCGGGCATTGGCTGCATGTTGAAAAACCGTTGGCATTTAACCGACTGGTCAGAGGATTTCTGGAAAATAAGCAAATAGTGATTTGATTATTTAAATGGCGAAGTTGAGTGTAGCGTAGGAGTTACTTTATTAACCTCCGGTGGGTTGGTCATTTTGACAATATGTTTTATCTGTTTTTTGTTGAGTTTACCTTCATGAAAAAACTCAATCACGCTTTCTTCATTTATAACCATGGTCACACTTTTTTTCTCGGTTAAGCCCCATAACTTCAAGCCAGATCCTGTGCGATCGAGAACGATATCGCATAAGGGCGTCACAAATTTGTTCTTTTTCATGGGTGGTTCTATAAACATCTGGGTTCCCCAGATAGAGTCAGTAAAATTAACGATAGTGGTTGTTCGGCAATGAAGTGGGTGATCAAGGTTAAAAACAGCTTCATTTAAGGGAAGGTTTTGCCTGCCCTCTGAATATCGGCCAGGTAAATACTGAATGATACGTTTCTTGCCCATTAATTTGGATGTCGACCAGTTCTGATACTCCAGATCCCCGTCAGCGTTAATAATCAGGGCGCCACTGTTTTTAATATCCAATACAGGTAGTTTGTCACCTACATTGATTGCTTGTGTAGTGTTGCAGCTGAAAATCAGAAGAGTGGTAATGAAATATAGTTTATAGCGCATCTTTTTATTATCATTATTAGTGACAGCCCTGTCTTTTTGTTATGTCGTATTTCATTGTAGTGGAATTCCATGCTGTGACATATATTTCGTCCAGATAATTCCAATGATTACCAAAAATTCATCTTTCAACCCTTATGATTATTCATTCATAACTGAATGTTTGATTAATTAATGCATAATTGTTTTTTGGTTATAAAGCCATGAAACCCTTGTGGTATATACCTATTGCCACAATAGAGCTGAATTGAAAATGAAAACCTTATAGCTAAAGGTGACTAAAAAACGTTCAAACCTATAACTAAAGAATATTAAACAATCAAATTCATTGCCTGTACAATCTCGCACGTCTTTAAGCTTTAGAACAGAAAGCTATAAAAATAAGAAGAGACCGAATAATAGGATATAGTCGTAAAGTTAATGTTCATGCCCGGATTACGAAGATTGGGTGGTGAGTCAATATCAAATATCTTGATTTCCATGTGTCTCTACATGCAAGTGTTGTCAATGGCAAGTGCATCAAATTTTTTATATCGAGCTGCAAAATTCTAATGTTGATTAAATCTTGGTAATTGAGCGAATTTGTGACTGTGTGCTTTAGCGATACGTGATTCCTATCGAGGAAATAGATACGTTAAAAGAAAATACTGGGTACATCAGTCACTGTTCTGTTAAATAAGAATAATCATAACAACTAAATTACGGTGTGTTCGTAGTTTGACTGCTTATGTTATGTCAAGGATTTAATGGATTGGAAATGACATATCAGATGATGGAATGAATTTATGATGAATAAGAATAGTGGATTTACATTAGTTGAATTGTTAGTAACGCTAACGATATTGTCAATAGTGACCAGTTTTGCTGTGCCGACATTTAGTGAAGCTATTCGTAATAATCAACTGAAATCTTCAGCCAATAATTTATATTCTTTATTTCAATTTGCGCGCGCACAAGCTGCCCAGAGAGGGGACTCAGTTCATATTGGTGCTCTTGATAATACTGCCTGGGCCAAAGGTGCAGTTGTATGGGTAAATAAAGATGCCGATGCGACTACTTTTGATCCTGCTAATGATGAAGAGTTAAAGCGTAGTGTTAATGATTATAATCTCACCCTTACAGAGGCAAACAGTGTTCTACATATAACCTTTAATGGTAAAGGTCATGCCAGTGCCACATTTGATATGGGGTTCTGTGATTCAAGAACTGATGAAACAGGCAAGCGCTTGCAAGTTCTAATCTCGGGTATTTCTGCTGTGTCAGACAAGGAGGACTGCTGATGAATACCAGGCAGTCACAAACCGGTATTGCAATGATAGAGGTGCTCATAACTATTATTGTTGTGTCGTTTGGTTTTTTATCTTTACTAAATATGCAGCTAAATATGCTTTCCACTTCTTCAGCTTCAAGCCAAAATTTTCTGGCATCATCTCTTGCTCATGATATGGGTGAACGAATCAGGGCAAACAAACCGGATTTGTTGAATTATGATGGATTGAAAACATCTACCTTTTCTACTGACTGCGAAAATACCGTTTGCACAATGGCGCAGGAAGATTTCTTTCAGTGGAAGAGCAGTATTTCGGATAGTTCCCAGTCACTGTTGAATGGTCAGGGTGAGATTGCTGCATCAGGCGGTGTTGCAACCATTTCTTTAAGCTGGACAGAAAAGAAAATGAAGAAAGCTGCACAACAGGTTTCATATTCATTGCAGGTGTCTGTCGAATGAATACTTCTAATCATAAACAATTCGCTTCTTCATCACGTGCTCGTCAATCACAGGCTGGTTTGACACTGGTTGAGCTGCTCATTGCTCTGGCGCTGTCAGGTATTTTGATATCGGGCGCTTTAAAAATTGTTGAAAGTAATAAGGCGACACTTGTTTTAATCAATTCTTTTACTGAAGCTCAGGAAACCGGCAGGTTCTCATTAGAGGTGTTATCCAGGGATATAAGAATGGCTGGATATAGCGGTTGTGCTAATGATATTACAAGAATAACCAGTATGTTGGACGAAACCGATACTGGAACCGATGGCTATGACCCTGAAAAGCATAGTTTTTCAAATACCATGACAGCCATCGACTCGTCGTTATCAACAGCGTCATATGGCGGAGTTACGCCTGTAACCGGAAGTGATGTTTTTATTACTCGTGGCGCTGTTGCAACAGACCTGGTTGTCAGCAAAACGGAGACCTCAATAAATTCAGCCAATATCAAGCTATATGGACCTGAACCCCAGATAGATATGGTAGTTGCTGGTATTACTGAAGGTCTCGTGCTCATGGTTACCGATTGCTCAACAGGGCATATTTTTGCAGTAAGTAATGACCCTCATAGTAAAGATGGCAAGAAGCTGACAGTTGTACATAACAAGAATGTGACAGGTGGGCCAAACAATGTTGATTCAGGGTTTGGTGTTGCCTACCCCAGTGGTTCTTCAGTATTGATGATGAGTGCCGTGACTTATTTTATTGCAGAGAGCTCTCTGTCATCGACCTCCAACTCTCTTTATCGTTATAGCACATTGGAAGGTGGGGCGGCTGTTGAGCTGGTTCCGTTTATTGAAGATGTTATTTTCACCTACGGTGTTGACGTTGATAATGATTATTCTGCCGACAGGTATGTCACTGCAACCGAATTAAATAACCTGGCATATACACTGGCTTACAACGCTGCTTATGCAGAAACCTATGATGCCCAGATTACACTTGGTAACGGTTCGACCATAGCTGAAGCTGCAGCTGATGCTGCTGGTATAGCCGCTGGAGATGCTGCTGCGGCTACATCTACCATTGATGAATTTGTTGTCAGTGTTCGTTTTGAAGTTATTTCGGTTGGTCAAAAAGATGTTGGAGCCGCTGCGTTAACTGGTTACACCGATGATGGAAAATTGAGAAAGCGTTTTACCCGGGTAGTGCAGGTAAGAAATGCCGGTATTGGAAACATATAGTCAGGGATTGTTTATGAGAAAAAATACAATACGTTCCCAAAAGCAGGAAGGCTCGGTTTTATTAATCAGCCTGATGTTGTTAATTGTCATGACAATGATGACATTTGCAGTGAGTGATTCGGTGTTAAATCAGGGAAAGATGACGGCAACCAGTCGTGATGATTTGCTGGCATTTGAGGTGGCTGAAACAGCTATTAAAGAAGCGGAATCAAAGGTGGTGGATTTAACCTATACTCTGGATGGTGGTGTTTATGGCCAATACGATGGTGTTTGTGATGAGGATGATGTTGATTGTT
>CBDUPD010000122.1:0-6613 GCA_965368985.1 uncultured Spongiibacteraceae bacterium
TCTTTCAATTTACCCAGAGACCTTGAAAATGCGCCGGGTGTGAAGCTTGCAGATCTGTTGGCGATGAAAAATATAACGCCGTAGGAGCCCCCTACAGTATTTTTTCCAGCAATGCCAAAGAGCTTATCAAACGCTTCCTGAGATCACGAGGATCTATAATTTCATCGTAGGCCAATGCGTCACCGGCAGTCAAAGCGCCATTGTTCTGTGATTCTTGTATTTGATCAGCTAATTCCTTATCCAGTCCTGCGGCTTCTGAGCCTCCAGCGGCCGGTATACCTCCAAGACTTATACCGGGAAGGGCGAAACTTGCTGTTTGTTTGTCAAAAGGATTCATGGCCATCAGGCAGCTTCCAAAGCCAAAGGCTTTACGAAGAGTGATGTGCAGTTTTGGTGATTGCAGCGTTGACTGAGCCCGATACATTCGTGCTGCAGCGCGCAGCGTGCCGGCTCGCTCGGCCGCCGAACCCGACATAACGCCAGGTGTGTCAGCTAAAAACAGAACGGGGAGGCCTGATTTGCCAATAGTAGTAATGAAATCTGCTGCTTTATTGGCAGCCTGATGATCGATTGAGCCGGCCAATACATTGGGTTGATTGGCAATAATGGCGATACTCTTGCCATTTAGACGACCAAGTCCTGTAACTATAGCTTTGCCAAAGTCTGGTTGAATTTCCAGCCAGCTTTTATTATCAAGTAGCTCAGTGATCACAGGTAATATATTGTAGGGGGTCTGCAGGTTTGCAGTAACTAGATTAAGTATGTTATCTAATTCTTTGTTTATAATAGATTTATTTTCTTTATGTTGTAGAAAATATCCGAGATATTGTTGGAGTAGTTTGGCAGCATCTTCTTCAGACGCTACCAGATTGTGGGCAACGCCGCTTTCGTGAGTATGTATTCTGGCGCCCCCCAATTCCTCTTTGGTAACGATTTCCCCTAATGCTGCGGCAACCAGTGGAGGACCGGCAGCAAACATCGATGCATCTTTAAGCATGATGATAAAATCCATGAGTAAGCCCCCAACAGCACTGTGTCCGGCTGATGAACCAATTACGATTGCAACGGTGGGAACTTTACCTGAGAGTTGAGCAATAATTTGCAGGTCATTCGGGCCGTAAGGGTGGCGATTAAGCCCGTTGCTCATTCTGGCGCCTGCTCCATCAAGAAGCATAACAAACGGAATATTGTGTTGCAGGGCAAGCGTTGCCAGGCGTACGCGCTTTGCATTGGTTCCATGACCGATAGAGCCCCCCTGAACAGTAAAGTCTTCGACAGCGATAACAACAGCTTGTTGATTGATTCTGGCGATACCACCAATAAGAGCATCGGCAGGCGCAGGTATTTCTCCATGGTAGCTTTGACTGCCTACCAAAGTTCCGATTTCTTCGAAGCTGTCTGTGTCAGTAAACAGCGTTACCAACTCTCTTGCGTTGAGTTTTCCGGCAGCCGCTCGTTTTTCAAGCTTTTGAGTACCGCCCATTCGTTTTGCTTTCGCAGTTTGAATTTGCAGTTGATTGAGTAGTATTTGCCAGTCAGCAGGTATTTTGTTTTCAGTCATGGTTTTATTATAGGGAAAAATAGCAGGCAGTAAAAAGGGGCGTAAAGCCCCTTGTTTATTATGCTTTCGAGTATTTTTCTTTTAATGGTTTTTTCATTATTTTCTGCGTTGCATTGCGCGGAAGCGCTTCTTCAAAAAAGACATACGCCGGAACTTTGAATTTGGCGAGTTGAGAAGCAACATGTGACTGAATATCTTCAGCGCTTAATGAGGTTCCATCTCTGAGAACAACGGCAACAGCCAGCTCTTCACCCAGTTTTTCATCAGGTAAGCCAAAGGCTGCTGCCTCCAGTATGCCTTCGTGAGTCATAACGGCACCTTCGACTTCTACTGAATAGATATTCTCGCCACCGCGAATTACCATATCTTTTATGCGATCAGTGATGAACAGGAAGCCTTCATCATCAAGATAGCCAACATCACCGGTTACCAGCCAGCCATTAACAAATGTTTCAGCGGTAGCTTCGGGCTTGTTCCAGTAACCCTGCACATTGGTAGGTGTTTTATAGTGAATTTCACCTTGCTGCCCGGGAGCTGTCTCATTGCCGTTTTCATCAACAATGCGAACCTGGACAATCGGTGCGGGAACACCGGCGCTTTTGGGTTTGTAGGCGTAAGCGGCACCTGAGGTTGAGAATCCTGTGGCATTACTTTCTGTCAGGCCATAACCTGTGCCAGGAAAGCTGTCTGGCAGTCTGTCGTATATCAAACTGGACAGGCGAGGAGGTTGTGCCGAGCCGCCAGCTCCAAAGCCAAACATGCTGCTGGTGTCATAATTACTCCATTCAGGAGCTTCAAGCATATCCATTAACATGGTAGGTACAGCGCTGAGCATGGTAACACGTTCTTTTTCTGTTAGTTCCAGTGCCTTGATTTTGTCCCACTTGTACATAATGACAATAGGGCGACCAGCACGAAGAGATAGAAGAAATACACTGTGACAACCACTAACATGAAATAAAGGAACAGAAAGCAGAACCTTCGGCTCATAGCCACGTTCAAGCATTTTCATGATGGGTTCAAGGTCACTCATTGCGGCACAGGTGGCTGCAAATTCAAAGTTGTACACCGACTGGCATATGTTGCGATGATTGGAAAATGCACCTTTGGGGTTACCTGTTGTGCCAGATGTATACATGATAACAGCTGTATCTTCAGGTGAGGTTTCAACCGGATCAAGTTTGTTGTCTCCGGCACCTTCAAGAAAGGCATTAAATTCATAACTGCCTTCTTGAGTCATTTCTTTTTCAGGGCGAGCTAATAGGGCGGTAATACCGAGTTTACCCAGGTCTTCAGCGATATAGTCGTAGCGCTGTTGGTCAAGTACTGCAATTTTGGCACCCGAATCTGTTAAGCCGTACTCCAGTTCGGCTTTTTGTCCCCAGCTATTCAGGGGTACAGCGACAGCGCCTGCAAGGGCTGCTGCTGCGAAAGATATCATCCACTCAGGGTAATTACGCATCGCGATAGCTACACGGTCACCGGCTGACAAGCCGAGTTCATTTACCATTTGGTAGGCTAGTGCGTCAGCTCTTCTAAAAAACTCATTAAAAGTTATTCGTTCGTCTTCATAAATAAGAAATTCTTTATCACCATGTTCACGACCTGCATTAATCAGTTCTGTCATGCTATTGGGTGCATTTTTATAGGTAAGATAGTCAACGCCATTAATATTTGACTCAATAACCTCCCATTGTGCTTCGGGACCGGTTAATTGTGCTGCGCTTTCATCCAGTTTTGCTTTTATTTCACTCATGTTTTTATCACTAAATTTTGTTAGACAGAAAAAATAAGCCAGTGATTATGCCTGATTCAGCAGTGAAGGCAATGTCATAAAAGTTAAGTGGATGATAATTTTTGTCATTCTGCGGTGAGTTGGGATAAAGAATTGTTTTACTGTGGCTGGATCTGAGCATGGGTTAAAGTTGGTGAGAAAAGGAGATGTGTGTTGTAAAATAACCTATAATAATCAGATAGATATATGAATTACTTATCAAACCGGTTGAAGCTTATTGTGGTGTTTTTTCTCTCTTCTATCTCTTCAAAAGTGCGCTCATAGCCGGTAGCGTTTATCAGCCATGCATCACCGAGCTTGATGTATTTATCGTGGTAAAAGCCGGCGCCACGTAGGGTTGTGTTGTTTTCAAGGCTGATAACGATATCTTGAAGATACCAAATGCCAGAGGCCTCATTTTCGTTAATTATGGTGATTTCAGGGTGGTGCCCATGGTGCATAAAGATAAGTTTCGGGTCGTCCATATATGAGCTGAAAAAATCAACTATGCCATCACGGCCTTCAAAAGTGTATTTACCGCCGTCATATTTGGCAATGCAGTGTTCGGCCAGGCAGGTTTTCATCAAACCCCAGTCTTTGCTGTCAAGTGCACGAAAATAGCGTGCTTTTAGCTGTTTTATGGTTTCGATGGTCTGTAAATCAAGCATGGGCTACTCCGTTATCGAGAGGGGTAGGTATTTGATCAGGTTATATTGTAATGAGCATGCTCTATACGACGAGTGGAAACAGAATCTTTCATTTTATCTTCTGCGAGCATCATCAGTTGCTCGGGAGATGGCAGGCCATAGTCGGGCGTTGCTGCAGCAATGCTCATGTCAACAGTGATTGATTGAAACCCCATTGATGTCTGGAAGGCGCGGTGGTTAATGGCATCGAGAACGCGGCGAAAGCTTTTGCCTTCACACAGGTTGATGTCGGGTTGATGGGTAACTACAGAAAAAGTGTAGGTATCCATACGAGATACGTCATCTAATGGTCTTACCAGACCTTTAAGGCGGCGACTAAAGCCAACCAGCAATTCCTTGATGATCTCTTTTGGAAATTGCTTCTCGATTTCTTCAACATCTTTAATGCGGATAAGCATGTAACATGTAGCGCCACCACGTGCTTCTGTATGGCTCAGGTTATCAATCAGCTTGGTTTTGGCATAGTTTTTATTACCAAGGCCGGTCAGGGAGTCAAGCGTAGAAAGACCTTTCAGGGTCTGGTTGGCTTCTCTTAATTGACGATTGGCCATGAGCAGTTCATTGTTGTCACGTAATAGTCTGTTTTGGTTGTTTACCAGACGTTCAGCAGCAAACACTCGCGGTAACAGCTGTTGTTGCATAACAGCCTTGTTGACGAAGTCATCAACACCTTCGTCAAAAGCGTGTTTTAATGCATCGATACCGTCTCGCGCCGTCAACATAATAACGTAGGTGTAGCGGTTGCTGGCTTCTTCCATTTGGCGAATACGCTTGGTCATCTCAAGACCATCCATTTCAGGCATAAGCCAATCAGCAATAATGATACTGGCCGGGTTTTCCTGTTGAATAATGATGGCATCTTTGGCGCATTCAGCATGCGATATATTGGTATACCCGCCAACCTTTAAGTTACGGGTAATTACAGTTGTGCTGAATTTAGCATCATCTACAACAAGAATCGGTAAGTCCGAATTAGACATTTTTATTCAGTAGCCTTTATTTATTTGAATTATGGAGGCTTGGCATTTATCGCAGTTAATTATAACCAACATCAGGGATTATTCCATTGTAATCAACTGGCATTTGTTAATACCGTAAGAAATTAATGTATTTTGTATTAAACCACCCTGATCCTTCTTTGTAAGATAAAGGCTTGGAGTATGTAAATGTTTTGTTTCCATAAGGTGAAGGCAGAGTTCTTCAGCTCTTCTGGCTATAGCGTCTCCTGAGTCTATCCACTCGACAGGGTGGGGCCATACTTCAGCTAATTCATTTTTAATGGCCGGAAAGTGCGTACAACCCAGTACAAATGTATCGATTTGGGCAGCAAGAGGATGATTTAATAATTCTTTAAGTTCAGCTTGTAGGGTAGATTTATCTATCGGTACTCCCATCATTTTATTTTCGGCAAGTTCTACCAGTTTTTGGCAGCCAAATTTAATGACATCGCAATGATTAGCATGATCATCATTTAACTGTTTAACATACTCTCTATCAACAGTCGCTTCTGTTGCCAGTAAGCAAATAACCCCGGTTTTACTGTGTGCGGCTGCGGGCTTTATGGCAGGAACAACGCCAATAAAAGGTAGGTCAAATTGACTTCTTAGCTCATCAAGTATTAATGTGCTGGCAGTATTACAGGCAATAACGATCAGGTCGGGTTGGCTTTTATTGATCAGGTGTTTGAAAAGTTTTACGGTTCTGGCTAGCAGAAATGTATTGGTTTTGTTGCCATAGGGAAAGGCTTCGTTGTCTAATGCGTAGCTGAAAGTATACTCAGGTAAACGTTGTTGAATCTCTTTGAGAACAGTTGTTCCTCCAAGACCTGAATCAAAAACCAATATATGTTTGTTCACAACGTTTCTCATTAAAATGCAGTGTTTATTCTAACCAAATTTATCGATAAATATTAGAAAATCTCTAAAATAACCCGACTGTTTATTTTTCAGGTTCATTCATACAATGGCATAATTAATCATGAAAATAATTACCTGTAATACCAATGGCATACGATCTGCCGCAAAAAAAGGATTTTTTACCTGGCTTGAAAAACAGGATGCTGACGTGGTCTGTATTCAGGAAACCAAAGCTCAGGTTGATCAGTTAACAGACGAAATATTCTCCCCACACGGTTACCACTGTTTTTATTATGATGCAGTAAAGAAGGGGTATAGCGGTACAGCACTTTATTGCAAGCAAGAGCCATTGAATGTTACCCGAGGCCTGGGGTTTGATGTTTGTGATGAAGAGGGACGTTGGTTACAGGCCGATTTTGAGAATGTTAGTGTTGTTTCGCTCTATATGCCTTCAGGTTCGTCCAGTGATGAGCGTCAACAACGTAAGTTTGCCTTTATGGATGAGGTGTTACCGGTGTTTCAGGCAATGAAAGATGCGAATCGCGAATACATTATTTGTGCGGATTGGAATATCTGTCATAAAGAGATTGATCTGAAAAACTGGAAGCCTAATCAAAAAAACTCGGGCTTTTTGCCGGAAGAGCGTCAATGGATGGATGATATGTTAAATAAAGAGGGGTTTACAGACAGCTTTCGTGAGCTTTACCCGGATTTG
>CBDUPD010000123.1:0-6604 GCA_965368985.1 uncultured Spongiibacteraceae bacterium
TGGTTTGGGATGAGGTAAATTTTATCAGTGATGTTCCTGGTAAAAATGATAATAAAATTTTTCTGGGTGGTAGTGGGGAAATAACAGAAACACTAATATTGCAGTTGAAACAGGCAAAAAAATCGGTGCTAATACAGAGCCCTTACCTGATTATGCCAAAAGGCGGAATCAAGTTATTCAGGCAACTGATTAAGCGAGGTGTAAAAGTTCAGATTGTGACAAATTCATTGGCATCTACCGATAATCTTTTGGCTTACAGCGGCTTTCATAAACAACGTAAAAAACTCTTGAAGGCGGGTGTGGAAATATATGAGTTTATGCCCCATCCACAAATTCAAACAAATCTTGTTAAACGTTATCCTCGTTTGGCATACAAGAACCCGGTTTTTGCGATACATGCCAAGAGTATGGTGATTGACGGGGCGAAACTTTATATTGGTACATTCAATCTGGACCCTCGATCTGCAAACCTTAATACCGAAGTGGGTGTGCTTATTGATAACGTTGATTTGGCCAGACAATTAGAGGCGAGTATTCAGCATGATATGTTGCCTGAAAATAGCTGGAGGGTTACCAGGGATTTTAACCCTGATAATACGGCTTCAGTACTTAAACGTGTTAAGTTAAATACATATAAGTTATTACCACTTAAGCAGGTTTTATAAGCTTGAAATAGAACGTGATAAAGGTTCTTTTTGAGGGTTGTTTTCATTCTATAAATTATGACTTAGGTCAAGGCTTGTATCATGTCTGAATTCTAGAATGGTAGTATAAATAATAAACGTGATATAAATCAGGGAGACTGTGAGTGACCGAGATTCGTTTTGCAGCATACCAGCGAGAAGCGCACGTTCAACAATTATCAATAAGTGGTAATAGTCTTGCGGCGTTGCAGGACAATCAAGCTGGAAAGGTGAGTGGGATTCGCCCTAATCTTGATATTAGTTATCTTGATATTCACCGGCTTGCATTTCCTTATGTTACCTCACGAGCGGTAGAGCAGCTTCGTTCGGTAATTCCGCTTGCTGTTTATTTAATGATATTTCAAATTGTTATTTTTCGTCAGTCTATATTGCAGGCTGAGATTATTTGTCTGGGTTTGATCGCTGTTATTCTTGGCTTGATGCTTTTCATGGAAGGTTTGAAGGTTGGCTTGATGCCTTTTGGTGAGATGCTGGGAAGTACGCTGCCAGCAAAGGCAACATTGTTAGTCGTTTTAAGCGTCGCTTTCTTTTTGGGTATTGGTGTAACTTTTGCGGAGCCAGCTATTGGTTCACTAAAAATAGCGGGGCCGTCTGTAGAGGTAGAACGTGCTCCTTATTTATATGCCTGAATGAATGGGCTGAAATAATGGTGTTGGTTATTGGTGCTGGTGTAGGCTTGGCAGTCGTGCTGGGCACTTTGCGTTTTCTATATGGGTGGAGCTTAAAGCCGCTGATATATGCGACGTTAATTCCTTTATTAATATTAACCTACTATATACAGCAAATACCTTTGCTGGCTTCAATCATCGCTTTAGCCTGGGATTGTGGCGCCGTGACTACCGGACCCGTGACTGTGCCTCTGGTGTTGTCTCTCGGTATAGGCATTGCCTCGGCAGCGGGTAAGGGTAATACCTCTCTTTCCGGATTTGGAATAGTAACTCTTGCATCATTATTCCCCATCATTGGTGTTCAGTTATTAGCGTTGTATCTGTTTTTTACCATTAGTCCCGATGTGATAATAGCCTCAGCGTCAGTGGTAGAAACAGCTACTATATCCTGGTATTCCATGACACCTGCTGTGGAGATTATAGGTGGAGTTCGGGCTATTGTTCCTTTAGTCATATTTTTATTACTTGTGATGTTTTTTATATGCAAAGAGAAAATCCGTAACCCTGTGTATATAGCCTATGGGATAGTGCTTTCAGTGTTAGGTATGATTGTTTTCAATTTGGGATTGACCTATGGCTTATCCAGTTTAGGTCAGCAGTCGGGGAGTATTATTCCTGCAGCATTTACACAGATTGAATCAGTAGATGTTTCGCCTATCTATTCATTTGAGGTCGGTTTATTAATAGCTTTTGTTTTTGCCTGGTGTTTAGGCTTTGGTGCTACTCTGGCTGAGCCAGCGCTTAACGCCCTGGGTGCTACAGTAGAAGATTTAACCAATGGCGCATTTAAGAAGTCAGTGCTTATGTATGCAGTTTCTTTTGGTGTAGGCTTTGGTATCGCCTTGGGAATAGCAAAAATCATTTTTGATTTTAATATTTCTTATGTGATTTTCCCTCTTTATTTTATTGCCTTGATAATGACGCATCTTTCAACTGAAGAGTTTGTTAATGTTGCATGGGATAGTGCTGGTGTTACAACGGGACCGATTACTGTGCCGTTAGTTTTATCAATGGGTATTGGGTTTGCTAACTCATCAGATGTTGTTGAAGGTTTTGGTATTTTGGCAATGGCATCGATTGGGCCTATTATAGCTGTAATGGCAACAGGTTTATGGGTGAATTGGAAAGTTGACCGTAAACATAAAAAGCAAGATGAAGAAGATGTTTCTCAAGAAATTGCCGGAGAACAATCATGAGTGCAAGAGAAGTTGTAGTTTTAACAGATGTTTCCCTGATAACTAGTATAGTTCAAAGAGGAATGGCTGATGATCTGGTAAAAGCAGCTCAGGAAGAGGGGGCGCAGGGGGCTACAATTTATTTTGGCCGGGGTAGTGGTGTTCGTGAGCGCTTGGGATTGTTAGGATTAACCGTTGAGGCTGAAAAAGAAATTATTAATATACTGGTTGCCAATGATCAGCTGGATAGAATTTTTGAAAAAATGACGCTTGCCGGAAAGCTCGATACACCTGGAATGGGTATCATTTATGCTACACCTATTGAAAAATTATCTACCTATGTACCTCAAGAGATAATTGAAAAACTCAGTGATCAGGGTTAGTTTGATGAAGGCTAATAATCAATTTAAACAGATAACAGTCATTCTTCCCAAAGGTAAGGGTTTACCAATTATTAAAAGGTTGAGGAAAGACAAAGAGATTGTTTCTGCAAACAGGAATTATGCCCGAGGTGTTGGTCGAATGACACCGCTACGCTATCGAGGCGTAGGTGAGCAAACAGAAAAAGAAATAGTCAATGTTATTGTTTCAGCCGATAAGGCTGAAGATATTTTTGAATTTATTTATGATGTGGCTGAAATCAATAATCCTCATGCAGGTATTTTATATATGATTTCTTTATCTGCTGCTAATCAGTTTGTTTTGCCAGGAGATATTCCGGAAGAAGACTAGTGTGGCTTTCTCTCTTATTGTTTATTCTTCATCTCATTGCAATCCTACAGGTCTAACAGGTTTTTTCTTGATAAAAAAAGAGAAGTTTATTACCTGAATCAGGAGGTATTGTCTTTATGATTCAATTACCACTCCGATTTATCCTTTAGCTTAATATAGAATATCAAATTCTCTGCTTATCACCAAATGATGGGGATGTCTGTTTAGTTATAGCGTGCTTTGTAAATTTGATGAATTCTAACTAGACTTAACGCATAAGAACATGGCTGTTTATATAGTCTGCATGATTTGTGAGTCTAATTTTTTAACGGGTCTGATAAATTAATGGTTAATATTGCTCGTATTTTTAACGTAGTAGGCATGGGTTTTTTGCTGTTACAGGTTCAGTCAGTTTCTGCTACGCATGGTGATGATGATCTGTTCGAATTGTCTCTGTCTGAATTAGTAAACCTGAAGGTGTCTGTTGCCTCTTTTCAAGAAGAGAGTCTGAATTGGTCTTCAGCTACAGTGACACGTTATAGCCGAATAGATATGGAAGCACTAGGTATACGTTCAATCCCTGATTTATTGCGGCTTGTCCCTGGTGTAGTTGTACGGCCAGGTCAACATGGTAATGAACAAATTATGGTGCGGGGTATTATCGATAGCTGGAATCAAAAAGTACTTTTTCTACTGGACGACACTCCTTATTGGATGCCTTCTCATGGAGAGATACCGTTAAGAGGGGTGCCTTTTATTGCAATCGATCATATTGAGGTTATTCGAGGCCCGGGGGCTGTTGTACATGGCTCAAATGCCACATCGGCTGTAATAAAAGTTGTTACCCGGAAAGATTATTCGAATGACGTTTCGCTTATCGCCGGTAATATTCCTGATTACTCTGACGATATCTCTTTGGTTTCCGGCAGTAATTCACGCCATGATGGTAGTGCTTATGTCTCAAATAAACTGGGTGAGTTTGATTATAAATTATCAGTGCAGAGTTGGGATGGCGGAGATATCGATGGTGAAATTGATGGTGCGTTGGCTCCTCCATCCTCCGGGGAGGTTTCTTTTGACAGGAAAGGCCGGTCGGGTATGTTTCAGGCAAATTTATACGGTGTGCAATTAATGTTACATCGCTATGAGACAACCTATGAAGGTATTGATGGTTTTGCTTCAGCAAATAATTATTCTTCTATTGAGCATGAAAGCGAACTGGCACGCTTAGCGTACAGTTATGAGTGGGAAAGTTTTTCTTTAGAAGTTCATACTGAATATAACCAATCCTATTTTACCAGTCAGATTGCGAATATTACTTCTCCTATAGGTATTGATATTGGTGCTGGAAGTATAGAGTTTGAGAATGAAGGTAAAGAAAATTATCGTTGGCGTTCAGGGTGGATTGCGAATTACCAAATACAACAACACTTAATTACCCTTGGATATGACTACGAAGAGAGATCAACGGAATCGTTAGTTTCATATGCGCCAGGTTTGGTTGGTAATAATGTGTTCACTACACTTTTTCCCGCTAACAGGGAATTTGAGAATACTGCATATATACAGGATGACTGGACAATAGGTGATTGGCGTTTTGTTGCTGGTGTTCGATATGTTAATGAGCATGATGCTGTAGATTCAGAGTGGTTGCCGCGTATTGCAGTTATGTACCGTTTTGATGATAAGCGTACGCTGAGAGCTATGTATGGGGTAGGGTTTAATGCGCCCAGCTTTGCACAGGATGGCAATTTATTAACAAATGTCATTTTACCACCGCCAAATGAGATACAACATGAGAAAATTAAAGCGACAGAGCTTGCTTATAGGGAGCAATATAAATACTGGTTGTGGGGTGTTAATGCTTATTATTTTAAAACGGAGGACTTTATTAATCCAATCTTGAATAACGAGACAACCTTATTTGAAAATGCAGAAAATTATGAGCGTTATGGTTTGGAGATAGAAGTTGATTTTAAAATGAACGATTGGCGAGTTTTCTCCAATTTATCTTATCAGTATCAAGGTGGCAGAGAGATTGATGATGACCCTGGTGCGCTTCTGGTACCCAAAGTAACTTCGGTATTGGGTGTTGAATATCGAATTAATAATCATGTTGTAGGTGCATCCTGGCTCTATAATGACAGTCATAATCTTTCCTCAGAGATACATCAGTTCACAGCTAATTATGCTTATCGAATGGATAGGTGGCGATTTTCTGTGAGTGGGCGAAAATTGCTTGATGATGAGACAGAAACGCAAGATAGCAGAACTCAGGTTGTGATAATACAGGAAGTAGAACCAGAGGTGCTTTTTGAGCTTCGTTACACCTTTGATTAATTTACGTGCAGAATTCGAAACTTCGGTTCTTGGAACTGGATAAAATCATTATAATCCCACCTGTTGTTGTTCCAGATTAAGACTTTTAATGTTTGTGTCTTTATAATTGCCATAACTGTCGAAGAGAAAAGTTGTCTGAAAATGAAAGAGAATAAGCACCAAGCCATTGAATTTGATGCGAAAATGTTAAAAAAGTACGATACCTTTGGTCCTCGTTACACATCTTACCCAACGGCTATGCAGTTTACTTCAGAATTTTCTGAGCAAGATTACCGCGACGAGATAGAGCAAAGTAACAAGAACAACAATCCCTTGTCTCTTTATTTTCATATTCCTTATTGTGAGTCTCTCTGTTTTTATTGTGCCTGTAACAAGATTATTACTCACACTCATGACAGGGCTATACCTTATCTGGAACGATTACATAAAGAAGTGGCTATGCAGGCAGCATTAGTGGGTAATCAACGTCAGGTGAATCAGTTGCACTTTGGAGGGGGGACACCCACCTTTTTGAGTGATGGGCAGCTGCAGCAGCTTATGCAGGTTACTGAGCAGCATTTTAAGGTAGCACCAGTTGATGAGCGTGAATTCTCTATAGAGATTGACCCCAGGGCCGTTCGTGAAAACACTGTGGCAATGTTGCGTGAGTATGGATTTAACCGTATCAGTTTAGGTGTTCAGGATTTCGATGAAAAAGTTCAGGTTGCAGTTAACCGCCAACAATCTATAGAGCAAACTCAGGCTGTGGTCGATGCAGCTCGTGATTCGGGTTACCAATCCATTAATATGGACCTGATTTATGGTCTTCCTCATCAGACCGTGAGCAGTTTTGACAAAACACTTGATACAGTAATAAAGATGAGACCTGAACGCTTTGCTGTTTATAGTTATGCGCACTTACCCAATAGAGTAAAAGCACAAACACTTATTAAAGAAGCTGACTTGCCAGATGCTGTAACCAAGCTGGGTTTATTGGAGCTTACAATTAACCGATTGCAAGATGCGG
>CBDUPD010000124.1:0-6597 GCA_965368985.1 uncultured Spongiibacteraceae bacterium
AGTTTCTTTAGAAAACTCATGAAACATCTAAAAACCTCTGAAAAGGCGGTAATGCATTCAACAGCTGTGCACCATAACGCTTGGTCAGAATTCGTTTATCCAGCAGTGTCACCTGCCCTGAATCTTTTTCATTTCTAATCAGGCGCCCACTCGCTTGTATCAAACGCTGGGAAGCATCAGGCAAACTGATTTCCATAAAAGGATTACGTCCTTGCGCCTCAAACCATTCAGCCAGACCCGATTCAACCGGATCATTTGGGACAGAAAATGGCAGCTTGGCAATAATCACATGCGTACAATATTTACCTGGCAGGTCGACACCTTCAGCAAAGCTGGCCAAACCAAATAAAATACTTTTTTCTCCAGCATCAACATTACTAATATGCTGATCAATCAGCTTCTGCTTACTCATATTATTCTGACACAATATTCGTTCTTGCCAGTTTCCATCCAACAAATCATAAACATCATTGAGCTGACGTCTTGAGGCAAACAACACAAGAACACCCTCGTGCCCTTCAACCAAGGCCGGCAACAAAGCTGTAATCTCTTCACTATGCTGGTCATGATTAGTAGGCTCCGATTTCAATCTAGGCACAACAAACCTGGCATTGCTGGCATAATCAAATGGACTTGGGACAACCAGCGTGTCCGTATAATCCGGTATACCTGAATGCAAAGCCAACCGATTAAATTCACCCAATGCAGTCAATGTTGCCGATGTCAGCACTGCGGCATAACATCGTTTCCATAAAAATTGCTGTAAAGTTCCCGCTGCTAAAAGTGGACTGGCACTCAACTCAAAATCAAGCAATCCACCTGACTCTACAATCTGTATCCAACGTGAGTCCGGCATGTCGTCATTGTCTCGAGCATAAGCTTTCCACAAATTCCACTGCCTCTCCGCCGAATTTTCCATGGCACCAATCGTGGCATACAATTGCTCTAATTGCGCCAGAGGTATTCCAGTATCATTTACATCAAGCACTTCACTGATAATGTCATGGGCAGACATCATTTCATCAACAAGCACCTGAAAACGCAAAGCCAGGAGTTTAGCTATTTCCTGGAGGTTCGAAGGGATACTGCCATTTTCAAAACGATAATGCGGCAATTGGTACTGGTCTGAAAAATCTTCTATTAAAGGCTCAACCAAGTGTTCAATGATTGGCTTGGCCTGATTATATATCTGCTTCAATTCGAGCAACAATGAAGGCAAGGCATCAAGAGAATCTAACAGCTTAATAAAGCTCGGGTAAGTTCTGGCAATCTCCTGGATAATTTTGGAACACTGATCAAACCAGTGCAAACTGGCATTAATACGTAACTGACCAGCAAAGTGTCTTAATGCGATATCAGATAGATGATGAGCCTCATCAAAGACATAAATCGTATCTGCAGGGTCTGGTAATATTGCCCCTCCACCCAAAGCAAGATCTGCCATAACCAAATCATGGTTTGCTACAATACAATCAACAGAAGACAAATTATCACGAGCCTTGATAAAACTGCACTGTGCAACATGCTGACAGCGCCTACCTGAACACTGGTTACGATCTGCCGTTAGGGGTTGCCAGTCTTCGTTGGCAATTTCTTCAGGCCAGGTATCTTTATCCCCATCCCATTCAGATGTTAATAAAGCCTTGGCCATCGACTCATACAGCTGCAAACTCTCTTCACCATCCGATTGCGCGACATTATCCATAATAAACAGAGCTTCCTGCGCTGCATTGTCATTTAACCGCTGATCAAGCTTGCTTAGACACAGGTAACGACCACGCCCTTTTGCCAATGCAAATCGAAAGTTCAGACCACTATGTCGAAGAATATCAGGTAGGTCGCGATATAAAATCTGTTCCTGAAGTGCAATAGTTGCTGTTGAAATAACAACTTTCTTTCCCAGCGCCTTGGCAATAGGAATAACAGCAAGGGCATAGGCAACTGTTTTACCCGTTCCCGTTCCTGCCTCTATCGCACAAACCCCGGCATCATTAATCCGATGATCTTCAGCGTCAGATTCAATAGCACTGATAGACCGTGCTATCTGTGCAATCATCTGTTTTTGGCCATAACGCGGCTTGAGTTCTTTATTATTAAGAAATTGACTATAAGCCTGTTGAATTTGCTGTTTTACTTCTTGCGTTAGCATATATGGGTTACGGGCCTGTTAAACACTATTTAAGATACTACTGCTAAAAACACTAGCCCAGAGGGTTATGCCTATAAACTTGCCAGACTGCGTTGTTCGTCGCTCATTTGGAGTTACCAAACTTCTCTCCTCTCGCCTTGCCCGACAAGTTTATAGACATAACAGCAGCACCTCAAATAGTGTTAACAGGCCCTTTAGTTTAAAATAGTGCTTTTTGTTAATTTGATGTCGTAATATACGGCCTGACTTTATTATACGCTTTAAGAAGAGTGAAAAACGATGTTAAACAAGCTTTTTCGTCCCAAGTGGCAGCATGAAAATCCTCAGGTAAGAATATCTGCAATAGAAAAGCTGAGCAGTGAGGATATCACCACTCTGGAACAACTCGCACTCAATGATGGAGATAGCTCTGTAAGGCACCATGCCATACAAAAAGTTCAAGACCTTCCTTTGCTTGAGCGCATTATTAGTCACTCAAAGTCTACTTCCGATCATGAGCTTGCGATCAAATGTTGGGCATTACAACTGATCCATAGCCAAAACTTATCTCCACTCGACATTGAACAAACCATTATTAATTGTACCAACGAAGATCTTCTGGGAGGCATTATTGCTTATTGTGATAATGACCAACTGAAAGAATTAGCTCTCAGCGGTATAAGCGGCGAAGAACAATTACTGTCATTAATGAACCACACAAAAAGTGGGCGCGTATGGCAAATCATCATTGGCAGACTTCAATCTGAAGATGCTTACAGAAATGCACAATCGATTGTAAAAGGTCGCGACAAAAAATCATTACAGCTTATCAAGAGTAAACTTGATGAAATAAAATTATCAAAGACAAATATTCAGGCCAAAGAAGACCAGGCCAGGCATATTTTAGAAAAACTCGAAGGGCTATTAAAAAAGGAATACAACCCTCTTTTTGAAGGCGTATTACTCACCGCAAAAAAACAATGGAGTGAGCTCTCTGCTGATTTCGACTCCACTTACGGGAAAAGAATCTCAGAAGTGCTTACGCTATGCGAAAACCAGCTTCAAAAATCACAACAGGAAAAAATTGAAGAACAACAAGCAATCGAGCAACGTTCATCAGACACCGATACACGTAAATCTCTTCTCAATCAGATTAACACCCTTAAAGAAGATGCACTGGCTAATTCTATTGATACAGAATCACTTCAAGCTTCAATAAATTCTCTTGATGCTGAGTGGAATGCCATTGAACATCCAGCCCAGTCCAATAGCCAAAAAACATTCATTAATACCCAAAAGCTTATTTCAAAAATAATTGAAGCAAACAATCTGCTGAACAATAATAAACTGCTCCCGGAACTTTCGAAACTCAACCTCAATACACTTGAAGCAGCAATAAAACAACTACAAAAAACAATAAAAGATCTTCAATGGCCTGACTCAGAAACCAAGCCCGAATCTATAACCACCATCGAAAACCATTTAAAGTTAGCGTTAGACCAAAAGAAAAATCTAAAAAACAAAACACAAAACCTTTCAAGTGATGTAAAAAAATGGCTAGGCGAGATCGACCAGTTAATTGAAAAAAATGATTTGGCCAATGCTATCAAGATACAAAAAAAAGTTCGCTCAGCCCTGTCACAACTACCAGAAAACGAATCAAAACACTTCACAGCGAACTTTCAGCGTATCAATCAGGCTATCCAGGTACTGGTAGACTGGAAAGATTATGCAACAGACCCTAAAAGAGAAGCATTATCTGCAGAGATGCAGAAATTAATTAATGCTGAAATTCCTCCCGAAAGCAAAGCAGAAAATATTAAAAAACTACAACAGGAGTGGAAAGACCTAGGGCCTTGCCACAACCAGGCCCTTTGGCAACAATTTAAAGATTATGCTGATGAAGCCTATATACCTTGCCAACAATTCTTTGATCAACAGAAACAGCAACGACAATTCAACGCCGAGCAACGAACAATTATCTGCGAACAACTGGAATCATTTATCTCTCAACAAACATGGGAAGAATGTGACTGGAAAGCCATCGACAAGCTCTATAAAGCCATTCAGGATGAGTGGAAAAAATTCTCACCTGTGGAACGACAAACACATAAACCCCTGCAGGATAGATACTTCAGTAGTCTGAATATTTTGAAACAGAAACTAAATGATGAACAGAAAAAAAATGGCGAGTCACTGAAAAACCTTGTAGAAAAGGCAACACAACTTTCTAATATAGAAAATACTCAAGAAGCCATTGATGAATACCAAAAAATTCATGAACAATGGAAATCGGTAGGTATTACTTTCAGGAAAGAACAACAGGAACAATGGCAGGCTTTAAAAGCTGCAGGTGACATTCTTTACGAAACAAGACAAAACCAGCGCCAGGAAGCTGATACTGAACGCCAACAGAGAATTAATACGGCAAATGCAATATGTGAAAATATTTTCAAATTAAGCCAATTAGATGATAGCGAATTATCAGGCAGTCGTGTCAATCTTCAAGAGTTACGTGACCAGTTCAAGGAACTCGATGATCTGCCAAAAGCCTGCATGCAAAGCTTCCAAACAGCTTGTACAACCTACGAAGATGCCATTAAAAACATCAGCAAAAGATTATGGGCTAAACAATTCGAAACCTTGGAACATATCGCTGTTGAGTGGACACAAACTGAACCAACAGGACAAGCATCATTATTCGACTCACCACCTGAAATACCTGAAAGATGGAAATCAATTCTCCAGAAACGATTTTCAGACGAGATTTCAACAGACGCAGATCGAAATGCACGCTCACTCTGTATCGAACTCGAAATACTCTGTAATGCTGAAACGCCTGATGAAGATGCATCTCTAAAAATGGAAATGCAAATGGCAAAGCTGGCAGAAAAGTTTGGCTCAAAATCAGCTGTTTCATTTGAGGACAGCCTGGAAGAGCTCTATTTAAACTGGTTTTCCCAACCCTGCTGGGATAAAGAAGCCTATCAACAGTTGACAGAAAGGTTTTTGGCTACTGCAAAGAATGCCTTGAAGAAAAATATTCAGGGAGCCTGAAAAATCAGGCTACTTTAATGCAAACTCCTGACGACTAACAATAGGGTTTGCATAAGCATTTAGTACATAAGGCTGATATATTTCCGGTATCTCATTCATATGCTCTTCGAACTGGCGTTTTTCCTTGCTCATAGCTGGCGCATTAAAAGGTATTCTTTTATTGGAATAAACGCCTTCAGGAAACTCTCCATACAGCTTTGCATAAGCAAAATAGTTACTGGGATGTAACACATAATTATCAATAATCTTCTTATCTAACCAGTTAGAAACATCATCAGCTGTTTCGAAGTCTTCAGTTAACACTTCACCAAAAGTGATATGAACATGGCCCTTATAACCAGTAATACCCTTGGCAATACTGGAAATATCTTCTTGCTCAGCTTTGACATACTCACCTTTATGTTCCAGGGCATAGAGTTCTTGTGCTTTCAACAAGTCGCAAGGATCGTATTCATAAGAAACCGATATGGGAACAATTTTCAGGGACTTAATAAATTCTGAAAAATTATCTCCACGCCCGTCATTAATAGCAAACATCTTGATAATTGCAGAATCCGTTCGATCCAGTCCATTTTTGGCTCTACCTTCACGCTGAGCTATCCAGATAGAATGCTTATCTTCCTTAAGGGAATGAACAATATATTCTGATAACAGTTTCAATGATGCCAACAACTTACGTGGGGCCATAGATGAACGCTTTACAATAAAACTTTTATTAATACGCATTAAATGCGTAGCAAAATCCTTGGTTAAAAGATTATCACCAATGGCAATACGCACAGTACTACCACCTTGCCGATAGAGTGCATAGTTAACAAATGCAGGATCAAGGGTAATATCACGATGATTACTTACAAAAAGATAAGGCTCACTCAAATCAAGTTTTTCAAGACCCGATACCGTAAACTGCGTCATTGTAGTTTCGATCATATGATCTAGATAAACGGCTACCTTTGTCTGAAAATCATAAACTGAATTTATATCTTTAACCTGTCTTCTAACAAAAAATCGAAAGATCGGTTTCAGGATTTTTCGGAAAAGGTTTGGCAGCCGGGAAAGCTTCAGGTTAATAAGCGCTGAAAAGAACTCATCATCATTAATAATATTATTAATAACCTGATGTACTTCATCATCATTGTATGGACGTATTTCAGCAAACTTATCCATGGGTGCATTTTTACCTAAATAGTTCAGAATTCGCTATTGTACCGGAAGCAGATAAATTACACAGTCTAATTTTCTTGTTGACAGAAATGAAAGCAACCCTATAATACGTCTCTCTTTCAGAGGCAGACCAGACACACTTACCAGGTAGTCAGGAATACACTGAAAGACCCGAAGGCTACGACCTTCGAAATATGAGCCCACTTTACAGGCTCAATAAAATAAACGTAATTTCTGGTGCGGGGTGA
>CBDUPD010000125.1:0-6594 GCA_965368985.1 uncultured Spongiibacteraceae bacterium
ATTTTTTTCAGACGATCCTCAAATTCGCCGCGATACTTGGTTCCAGCTACCAGAGAACCCAGGTCAAGTGAGAAGATTAAGCCATGCTCCTCGTAACCGCGTCGAATGACTTTATGTGGGTCACGCATAAACTCAATGGTATGGCCTAATATAGGCAGGCGGCCGCTAACCATAGGCGGTGGAACAGGTTTCTTCTTTATGTCACTTAAAGCATTGGTGCTCATGCATTTACTCTTTTTATTGTTTAACTGAAAATATAACTTGAGATATATCATATATGCAATATTAAAAGGCTTGAGGGGTCAACTATTTACCCCGTCTGCTATATCTTAAGATTCTGAAAGCAGATTACCAATAAGTGTGTTCAATGCTGACAAATTGTTAAAAGGTGAGAGTGCAGCATCAAAAGGTAGGAGATTAAAGGGTTGTCAGTTTTATTATAATGAGCATTCTATAATAGAATTTTACTATTTCACCATAGAGTCTAATCTTGGAGTATGAAATAGCAAAACAGATGACTCCAGGAAGGAGATAAAGTCTAAAGGAATAGACAGTTTGTGATTTCAGGATGAACGTTGTAATGGATGACAATGGTTAGACTATGGAAGGTTGACTTTTAATGGATTAAATTCACCTCCCAATATTAATTAAACCGATAAGAATGAGTAATAATGTCAGTATGAAGCTGATAATGAATATTTTTCCGGTTTTTGTTTTAAGATCTAAATATGTAAAAGAGAGTTGATAGTTTGTATGTTATTTACGCCTATGTAAGTGATGGGTATATTATTTCATACTCTTCTGCAAATCATGGGGATAGTCTGAGTGTTGGTACAGCTAACATATCTGTAGAATCAATAGCTTATCAATTCACTAATATTGCAGATGCTGTAACCACGCTGTCTTTTGATTTTAATGGTGAAAATAGTGTTGAAGGTGCTAAAGGTAGTAAGCTGTTTTCTGGCTCTATGGATATCTCATTTGAAGCAGGTCTTTAATTCGTAAACCGTGCTCACTATTGAGCACGTGCTTATTATTCAGGATATATTTGATATGGTCCAATTATTTTCCCGGTTTATATGTTCTGTCAGAAAAATATTTTCTTAAATTCGGTTTTAGCCATAATGGAATAGTGAAATACAATGGGATTGTCTTATATTCAAAAAACAGTGATTTGTGCCAGGTGTGGATCGAAATCTTCTGAAGTGAAAGAAGAGTGTCCATACTGTTCAAATTTATCTGATTCAGAAGTAAAGGTCTTGCGAAAAGAATACCTGTCTCAGTTAGGGCCTGTTTTTCCAGTAGTGGTTCTGGTGGTGGCTTTGGTTTATGCGGTCTTTATTTTGCTGTATGGCTAAAGTGTTTTACGGTTAAACAGTTTTTCATTTCTTATTAAGAAGAGATGCAAGTCTAAAGTTTGTTAGATCTCATAATGATTCAGGAAATTCACGCACACATTGATAGTAACTCATTGTTTTCAAGAGGCCTGGTGATGGCGAGTAGTTCAGGCTCTGCAGTAACGCCTTTCAGCATATTGTTCCAAAAGTTTTTATCAAAGAAATCTGTCAGGTAAAGATAGCGACATCCGTCGATGAGTTTCTGTCTATTCCACGCTCGATTTATATAGGCTTTAAAAAGCTGCTCAAACTGCCAGAATGACACTATCTCGCCTTTACTCCATATATGTTCAAGGAAGCTTGCCAGCTCATAGATGTTGCATTTGCTAATATTAAAAAGAGGTTCATAAGGTTGGTGCATATCTATTGCTGTGTTGAAGGCAGGGTATACGCCTGCAGACCAGGCAAAAATATAAGAGTCGTCGAAGGGGGAGTGCTGAATGCCACTGGAGGTGGTCTGTATGATGTGCTGGCGCATGTTGTTGAATTGGGTTAGCTTCGTATTTTCCATGATGTCGCTCTCCATGTATGTAACTTATAGAGAGCATGGTAGTTCAACATGATTATGTTGAACATTCCACAAATGCACTATGAAAGTGATTAAAGGGGGCAAATATTTTATCTCCCCTTTTTATTTTCATTAGAGCGATAAAATAACCCTGTCACCAGTTGCAGGATTAATCAAAATAACAGCATCCTGTTTCTTGTCTGTAACAAAAATCTGTCTGGTTTGTTTGTCGAAATATATATCACTGGGTTGAAGCAGGTTGATGCCTATACCATTGTTCTTGTTGGAAACAATGGCTCTGCTATTATCTAAAAGGTTGATACCTATAACAGCTTTAAGTACCTCATCAACGATATAAGCAATATTATTATTTGTGTCTATCGAAATGCCTTTGGGTTTGCTTAATTTGATACCATTATTATCACCCAGTGCGGCAATCGTTATGCGACTGCCGGTTAATAAATCAATACCTATTACACCTTTAATATTTTCGTCGGTAACATAAGCAAAGTCACCCTGAATAGCCACGGCTCCAGGCATTTTAATTGTTGGTCCTGCGTCAGTATCGTTACTTGAAATATTGGTGCGATTCCCTGTGTTTAAATCAATAGAAATCAGGGCACCGGTACCTTTATCAACAACTAATGCTCTATTATTTTCAATATCTAAAGCCATACCCATTGGTTTGATTAACACAGGACCTGTGCCGTTAGCATCGTCTGATACAACCGAGCGATTGCCCATCGCATCAACTAATAATAATGCTCCCAGACTCTCATCCAGTAGGTAAATATCCCTCGTAGAAAAATTGACAGCCATACCGGTAGGGTTACTAATTAGCGGTCCGGTACCCGTAGCATCATCTGAAATAATATATCGATCGCCAGTTATTGCATCAATTTCAAACAATGCATCAAGCCCTTCATCCAGGGCATAGTAAATACCGTTTTCGGTGTCTGGAACAATTCGGTGCAATTTTTCAAGGCTGGTTCCGACGCCTACTTGAATAGACTCTTTGGGGTCTACCAGTGTGATGGTTTTGTTTGCTGTTGATTCCTCACCATTTTCATCATATGTCGTTAGGGTATATGAGTGAGTACCATACCCCGAAAATGAAACAGTGTTAAAAGAAAAGTTCTGGCTGGATATTGCTGCATCATAGGTTCCCATATCAGTTGCTATAAGTGCACTTGCCAAATTGTCACCCTCTGCATCATCGATGTATCCAGATATGTTAATGCTTGTTTCTGTAAAAACACCGGCTTGTGTTGGAAATGTAATAATAGCAATCGGAGGTGAAGCTATGTCACTAACAGACACTGTAAATCTTCTTGATGCGGAAGATCCATCAGTTGAATATGCGCTGATTTCTATTTCATGCGAGCTGGCATTTTCATAATCCAGTTTGTTGGCTACTGTAACAACACCGGTTGAGCCATCGATGCTAAATAAGCCTGATGCATTATCAGTCAAGCTGTAAGTAACAGAGTCTTGCGGGTCTAAATCTTGAGAGTAAGCGGTAATGCCTACGTTTGTTCCTGTGGCCGCATTTTCATTTGTCTCATTAGGTTTGGCATTAATATCCTCCAGTGCGGATACATGAAAATTATAACTGACGTTTAAGTCTGTTTGGCACCCAGCTAGAAATAATAAAGTAAGCAGAAAAATTAAGTATTGTCTAACACTGATCATAATAAACCTCTCGTGAAGATAGGTTTTAAAATTATCCTTACCAGTTCCTTGTCCGTTAAATTAACTATGGCATATATTTTTAAGACTTCCTGTCACAGGGCAGACCTTTTACATTCGATTACACTTTACATTTTTTCATACTTTTCTAGTGTTGCCTGGTAGATAAGAATTTCTTCAGTTGGTTTGGTAAAAAATAGTTGTTGCAACCACTCAGGATGTTAATTAAGTAAGGGAAATTAATTTCACAATGGGGAGTTAATATTTTTATTCAGGCTCAAGGTACCTTGATAGGTGATGAGTATTTGAGTGAAAATGCCGGTCATTTAGCTTATACTCGAAAGCTCTTTTACTGTCGTATTGAATAGTGGTCATGACACCTGATGAGGTAAAACAATTACTCTGCCCAACGGCTTACCCTCACGTAGTGGGTGATATGCAATTAATAGAAACGCATATTTCATGGGTAATTTTGACGGGAAGCTACGCCTATAAGATTAAGAAGCCCGTAAACCTGGGGTTTCTTGATTTTTCCGAGATTACTCAGCGTGAGAAATACTGCCAGGAAGAGCTTCGGCTAAACCGTCGAACAGCACCGAATCTCTATTTGGCCGTAGTGGCTATTCGTTCCTCTGCAGGACAGTTGCATATTGGAGGAGAAGGAGAGCTGGTGGATTATGCTGTGAAGATGGCACAGTTCGATAGCAGTGCCTTGCTGGCTGATTATATTGACCCGGCATCATTACCTCGAACCGTTTGGCAGCAATTAGCAAAAACGGTTGCTGACTTTCACCGCGATGCAGAAGTATTTGTCGATGGTGCTTTTGGTAGCCCAGAGGTGGTTCAATCTGCCGCCAGTCAAAATTTTGAGCAGATAAGGCCTTTCTTAACAGCAGATTTTGATATCGGTAACATAAATCATATAGAGGCCTGGACAAGAGAGTATGGCCAAAGTCTTGAGTCACTTATTGAAAGCCGTAAACGTCATGGCTTTGTGCGTGAGTGTCATGGCGATCTTCATCTTGGAAATTTGGCATTAATTGAAGGGCAGGTGGTTCCTTTTGACTGTATCGAATTTAATGAGAAATTTCGTATTATAGATACTATAAGCGAAATTGCTTTTACTATTATGGACCTTGATGCGAGAGGCTTGAGTCAGAATGCTAACTGTTTTCTCAATGCGTATCTTGAAAATAGCGGGGATTATCAATCGCTCGCACTTTTAAATTACTATAAGGTTTACCGGGCAATGGTTCGGGCAAAGGTAAGTCTGCTTTCTATACCTGCTGCTGATCGAAACCGTTTGCAAGAAACTCCAAATTATCAGCAGTTTCAGCGTTATGTGCAATTGGCTGAAAGCTATATGAAAGAGCAGCCGGTATTTCTCGGCATTATGCATGGAGTCTCCGGCAGTGGAAAATCCTACCAGGCTCAGCAAGTGGCTGAGTCTATGGGCGCGATTCGATTGCGATCTGATGTGGAGCGTAAAAGACTTTTTGGTCTTTCGGCTGAAGATAGTTCAGCATCTATAGATGGAGGAATTTACACGGCAGAAGCCAGTGAGAAAACTTTTGCCCGATTGGAAGAGCTCGCTCGGCAGATAGTCAGTGCCGGCATTCCCTGTATTGTTGATGCGACTTTTTTGCATCAGGCGCGTCGGCATCAATTTCATGAGGTCGCCAAAAGGTGTGGCGTTGCTTTCGTTATTATTGATTGTCAGGTTCCAGAAAAAACCATACTGGAGCGCCTGCGTATTCGACAAGAGCAGGGTGGGGATGCCTCTGAAGCAGATGAACAGGTTATGCGTATCCAGAACGAAAAGCGAGAAGCCTTAAGTGGTAGTGAGCAACAATACGCGGTTGTTACTGATACATTAACTCCGCTTGATACCAACGCATTACGAAACCGTTTGGGGATTACTGTAGCTCCAAATAATGACGATGGCCTTCAGTAATAGTGGGCGCCGGTTCGCCAAATCAAGTTAAAAAATAATCTCTTACCCAAGAACAGTTGAATATTATGAACCTCAATTTATCCAAAGAACCCTCAGATTATCCTTTTCATGTACAGCCGGTGATTCGTATGAGCGATCTGGCTGGTGGTATGCATGTGTCAAATCATACACTTCTTTCCTATCTCACCGAAGCACAGCTACAGTTAGTGGCGAAGCTGGGGTTTCCTACGTTTCATATTGAAGGAACCATGCCGATAAATAGCGGTGTGGAAATTTCTTATCAGTCTGAAACGAGTTATGGCGATGTGCTGGATATCGGTGTCAATATTGAGTCTTTTCAGCCGCAGCAGTACCAAGTGGTTTTTCATGTTGCAAATACAGGTACTGGTCGTTCGGTTTGCCAGGCTCGTATGTACATGACATTTATTGATGTTGAGCAGCATCGTCGGGCTGATATACCGCAGGTTTTTGTTGATGCCTGGGAGAGCTTTAAAAATTAATTAATAGAGTGCCGTAGGTACTCTATTAATTTCTATTTCTTATTGTTTTTATTACATGGACTCCATGGTTCAGACGTATTATCCGAAGAGCTTTCAGAGGATTTTTTACGACTACTCAAATTGGGCTTCTGTTTTTCTTTGTTCTGTTTTCCTTGGTGCTGCTCAGGGGTTTGTTTTCTACCGGTATTGCTGTGAGTCGATTTCCTTTTACTCTTTTTAACATAGTTTAAAATAGAAATGGGTACTTCTTTTACAGGCGTAAATTCTTCAATCTCTTTTCTCTCGATGATATGTCCGAGTCGACTTTCGATAGCGCACAGTCTTTTAAAATCATCTTTGGATATTAAAGAGACTGCCTCGCCGCATGCGCCAGCTCTTCCGGTACGACCAATCCGGTGAATATAATCATCGGCGTCGTCGGGTAAGTCATAGTTGACCACACGGGCAAGTTCATCGATGTCGATGCCACGTGCTGCAATACCGGTAGCAACTAGTATTTTAATCTTTCCTGATTTGAAATCAGCCAGTAACTGTGTGCGAACGGTC
>CBDUPD010000126.1:0-6587 GCA_965368985.1 uncultured Spongiibacteraceae bacterium
GCAACCCAACAAAAGTTATCGCAGGTAAATAACTAACAACCATCAAGACGGTATAAAACATTGCTAACAACTGCAAATATCACCATGCAATTTGGCGCAAAGCCTCTCTTTGAAGACATCTCTGTAAAATTTGGCGATGGTAATCGCTATGGCCTGATCGGTGCCAATGGCTGTGGAAAATCCACATTGATGAAGATTCTGGGTGGCGATCTCGAACCTTCGGCCGGTAATGTTTCAAAAGACCCTAATGAGCGTATCGGCAAACTGAAACAGGATCAGTTTGCTTACGAAGAGTACAGTGTTATCGACACCGTCATCATGGGCCATGAAGAACTATGGAAAGTAAAAGCTGAAAAAGATGCAATCTATGCAAATCCAGACATGACAGAAGCTGATGGTCTTCGTGCGGCTGATCTGGAATCTGAATTTGCCGAAATGGACGGCTACACTTCTGACGCACGCGCAGGAGAATTGCTTTTAGGTGTAGGCATTCCCATTGAACAGCACTATGGCCCGATGAGTGAAGTTGCCCCAGGTTGGAAACTACGCGTATTACTGGCGCAGGCACTATTCTCTGACCCGGATATTATGTTGCTCGACGAACCTACCAACAACCTGGACATCGCAGCTATTCGCTGGCTTGAAGGCATTCTCAACGAGCGTAACTGCACCATGATTATCATTTCCCATGATCGTCACTTTTTGAATAGCGTTTGCAGCCATATGGCTGACCTTGATTATGGCGAGCTTCGTGTTTTCCCGGGCTCTTATGACGAATACATGACAGCTGCAACACAAGCTGCCGAACGACTACAAAGTGACAATGCCAAGAAAAAAGCACAAATTGCCGAACTTAAAGCCTTTGTTAGCCGTTTCTCTGCCAATGCCTCAAAATCCAAACAGGCAACATCTCGCGCCAAGCAGATCGATAAAATCAAACTTGAAGATGTAAAACCTTCAAGCAGACAAAACCCTTATATTCGTTTTGAACAAGCCAAAAAACTTCACCGGCTAGCCCTTGAAGTAGAAGGCCTTGCCAAGAGTTATGATGAAGAATTATTTTCCGGTTTTGACCTCACAGTAGAGGTTGGAGAGCGTATTGCCGTTATTGGCCCTAACGGTATAGGCAAGTCAACTCTATTGAAGTGTCTTGTGGGAGATATAGAGCCATCTGCGGGCACGATTAAATGGTCTGAAAATTCAGAACTTGGATATTATGCTCAAGATCACGCTTCTGATTTTGAAGATGACAAAAACCTGATTGACTGGATGGGACAATGGGGACAAGAAGGTGATGACGAACAGGTTATCAGAGGTACACTGGGGCGCCTACTGTTCTCTCAAAACGATATCAAAAAATCCGTCAAGGTTATCTCCGGTGGTGAACAAGGTCGTATGATATTTGGCAAGCTTATGTTGCAAACCCCGAACATTATGCTTCTTGATGAGCCAACTAACCATCTGGATATGGAATCGATAGAATCTCTCAACCTGGCACTGGAAAACTATGCCGGAACCCTGATATTTGTCAGCCATGATCGTGAATTCGTATCTTCATTGGCAACACGTATTATCGAACTGACACCAACAGGTATTGTCGATTACCACGGCACCTATGAAGATTATTTATTGAGCCAGGGAATACAATAAAACCTGGCCTATAACGTCTCACTCAGACACAAAATACGCCATTCATAGCGTAGCCAAACTAACAATATCATTCCAGGCGTAACCGGATAACCTCTATTACATAGAAGTACTTCTGATACAAATAAATAGACCTCTCAGCTACCATCGAGATGACTAGAAGGTTAAATCACGTAAGGGAGAATAGCTTTGCGGTTTTGAGGATAGTCCTCCCCAAAGTGTTGACGATACCAGCGATGTGTTCCCAAGCCCGTAGAGAACAAGGCCAGGGATACCCAAACAGCGTATATAACACCAGGCAATGACCAAGTCATAATGGCAAACCCGACCCACTCTATTACCTCACCCAGATAGTTAGGGCATGACACAAACCTGAAAAAGCCTCCATGTGGAACTTTATAACCTGTCTCACCTGGTCCACGTAAATTAATCAATGTGCTATCAGACTTCACATTGATAATGAATCCGGCAATAAACAGCATTAAACCGATAATAAACCGGGGGTCATAGAGCCACTCTATAGGGTACTCTTTTAAAGAACCGAAGTAATAGCCAATTAAATAACCATTAATCGTGTAAAAAATCATGGTACTTAGCACCATGCTGACAGGCATTTTTTTACCCTTTACATGTAAACGATGAGGAAAAATAACCGCACGGTGAAAATAATGAAAAACAAATGCCCCTACGATAACTACCGAGGCATTGATGGGATTTTTCCCCATAAGAAAAAAATACAGCACAGCAATCAATATGGGGGTTTCCATAATCATCCAGCCCAGTTTTTTATCAACCATACCCAGAATGGCCAGACCCTGACTCTCTTCCCTACTACTAATTGGCAGTAGTTTGGCAAAGTAAATTATCAGAGAAGCAACAATACCCAGAACTCCCCAAAAATAGATAAATTTGTGGTAGCTCTGCGAATCAAGATTCGTTAAATATTCCATAATCATCTATGTATTCAATGAATGACGTAACCGTTAATATTCTGGCACCGTGACATATATCACTTATGAAAATGCATTCTAAACGAATTATTGATGAATGATATTATTTATTGAATAGACGAGATTACAATTTAGTAAACTTACTTTACGAAACTTGAAATGAAAACAAACAATAAAAAATAATTTACTGCTAAAACCTTCAGTTTTTTCTGACTTTCACCCGATTATTCACATCACGACTTTCCCGAATTAACGCATCACAACCAATACTGGTTTCTGACTTGGCTAATCTATCGTAAAGCAAAACATTCACGGTTGCGCCGAGATTCATACAGCCAATAGTTGGCACATAAACAACTGCATCAGCTCTATCGATAGTCTTTTGATCAATCGTGCCATCTTCGGGGCCAAAAATATAAATAGCGCGCTCAGGGTGCTGATATTCAGGCAGAGGTATTGCACCTTCTACCAATTCAACACAAACCACTTGCATTTCTTTTGGAATATCATCAAGAAGAGATTCTACTTTTGTTAAAGGAATTTTCTGGCTCACGTCTTGCGTATCGGTATTAAACTTTGCAGCAATATCATACCGTCTCCCTGTATAAACAACCGAATCAACCTGATAACAACCCGCAGCACGCATCACTGTGCCTACGTTAGTTGGACTTTTGGGATTAGTCAGCCCGATATAAACAGTAGACTCTTCTGCCAAAATCAAACCCCTGCTTTTCTGGCGAGATAGACCGAATTAAATTCTTCTGTACCAGGCTGGTAAGGGTTAGGAAAAGTGACAACATGAGATTCAGAAGAATCAAAAACAGTATTCAATAAGTCGGTGAAATCATCTTCAGGAAGATCATTAGACCACAAACCAAAAACACCACCGGGGTGAAGTTTATCAGCGATACTCTGCAAGCCTTCCACGGAGTAAAAGGCACTATTACCCGGATTAAGCCAATTACTTGGTGAATGATCAATATCAAGTAATACCGCATGTACCTTCAGGTTCTCTTCTGAACCATCAAATCCGGTATCGGGAGACATTGCTGCTTTAAAGAAATCTGCATGTACAAGCTTGCAACGATTATCATCATTTAACACCTTTCCCAGAGGAACCAGTTCCTTCTGGTGCCAGTCGATAACCGGCTTCATTACATCAACCACTACCAATGATCGTACTGACGGGAATTCAAGCGCTGCTACGGCGGTATAACCTAAACCCAGACCACCTACGACTACATCAAGCTCTATAAAGCCTTCTGTGCCATCAAGAGCAGCCAGACCCAGTTTTGACAGTTGAATCTCGGCCTCAGTAAACAGACTGGACATTAAAAATTCATTGCCCATTAATACTTCGTAGAGAATTCTGCCATCAAGCCTGATCTCTGAGCGCTTCCTAAGACTGATATCACCCAGCGGGGTTTGCTGGTAATCCAGCTCTTCAAATACAACAGCCATGTCTTTAACCTATTAAACTAATTCTGATACCGGCTATCATATCATGCTATAGACATCTCCTTCACTTTCTGTTCTTTTACCGGCTCTTCTCTCAACTTAAATGCCAGTGGCATACTCACCAGCGTTCTGGCAAAAATACTGGCTTCATAAGGTGCCTCGCCAACTATCTCAATTTTCTCAGTACGTTCTAACAATTTTGCTATAACAATGCGTATTTCCATTCTGGCCAACTCTCTGCCGATACAGGCATGAATACCGTGACCAAAGGTAAGGTGTTTTTTAACATGCTCTCTATCCATATCAAATTCATCAGGGTTATTCCAGAAGCGCTCATCTCGATTACCTGATCCCCACATCATAAATACACGGGTTGCAGCAGGCAGTTTTACGCCATGAATTTCGCATTCATGTTTGGTTAATCTAAAGTGCCCCTGAAATGCTGACTCAGTTCTAAATACTTCTTCGATAAAATTAGGAATGTCGTCAGGGTTATGACGTAACCGTTGTTCAAGATCCGGGTTCTCTGCCAATACACGTATAGCACTACCCATTGAACTGGCAGAAGAATCACTGCCCGCAATCAATAACTGTAACAAGGTGGCAACTACCCGCTGATCTGTCATGATATTGTCAGGATCATCTGCCATTTTAGCCAAATTGGCCGTGAAGTTATCAGGCATGGTTTTCTTGATAAGTAAGTATTGCCGCCATAAATAACGCATAAATTGTGCTGCTGACGCGCCAATGGCTATTTGCTCGGCTTTTGTAGCAGTGCCACTTAACGATTTGATACCATCAACGCACCATTGTTTGATATCTTCAAAATCTTCTTCGGGAAAACCCAGTAACCGTATAATAAGGCGCATAGGTAAACGCCAGGCAAAATCCTGCACAAACTCAACATTACCTCGGGGAAGAAACTCATCCATCATTTCATCGCACAGCATTTCAACTTCAGGTTCCAGTGATTTGATAAAGCGTGAATTAAAGCCCTTATGCCCTACTTTTCTTTCTGCGGTATGAATCGGCGGATCTTGCAGGGCCAACACATCAACAGGCAATATTCCCCAATTACCCAAACGCTCTGTTGCGGTGAGCGTTGTACGCTCTGGGTCTTTCGGTTTTCCTGATGCCAATATTTCAACCAACTTGTTAGACATGAGTTCAGTATCTTTTGTGAACTCAGTGATATCCTCATATCGGGATAACATATAAAAACGTTGCGACTTCATATAATAAAGCGGGTAGTCATCACGAAGCATTTTGTAATAGGCATAAGGATTACGAAAGTTTTGTGTCGATAGTGGATTAAATTCTTCAGGCGTTTTTGGATCGAGCACAGGTAACGGCTGGGTTTTTATACGAGGTTTTTTGCGTAATATAACTATACACAAAATACCCAGCCCTATTTCTATGGGTGCCAATAAACCATGCACACTCAGTAAAGGCGCACCCGTGGTAAAACCTATCAGCCTCCCTGCTGCCGAACCCAGACTGAAAGCGGCAATGATAATAATTGCTGCTTTGGCACCATCATCTGTTTTCGCCAGATAGGCTAAAGCCAAACCCAGACACACCAGCATGGTACCGTAATAGGATCTAACATCCGTTAACGACACAATACTCAACTGCTGAAAATCGAAAAAAGCTGCCATCGTTGAAGGACAGACAGTAAAAGCTATGCCACAGACAACGCAGGCTGCAGCAAAATACAAAACAATATAATGCTGCTTGCGCACACTCACGGCCCAACTGATAACTCGTAACATACATTCAAAAAGACAAGACACCACAAGTCGTCTGGCATGATATAAATTTGTATTCATGGTAAAAACCCTATAATGTGTACGCTGTATATTTGACATAAGTATACAACGTATACATCATAGATCAACACCATAGTTTTTAAGGTTTTTATAAGTCTCTGCAGGCAATTATTATGCGAAAAAATCAAAAGCCCACTCTTTCAAAGGAGAAAATAATAGAAGCCGGCTTGATACTGGTTGAAAATGACGGTGTCACATCCATTAGCTTTAGAAAGCTTGCTAATAAGTTAGATGTAACCCCTATGGCGCTTTACCGATATTTTGAAAATAAGGAAGACTTACTTGGTGAACTTCTCGACCAATTTATCCGTAATGCCAATGTTCTGCCTGAAGAAAAAATGGAGTGGGATAACTGGCTTATCTATGTCGCCAATAAAATGTATGCAGCCCTGCGTGATGAACCCAGCTGGATACCTGTTTTTAAACATATACAACTGAAACCCACAGCCCTGGAAGTAATGGATACTTGCCTGAGTGTGTTATTTTCAGCCGGTTTTAATAAAGAACAATCCGTTAAAGCTTTTCTTGGCATGATTCATTGCATGCTTGGTGCTTCACTTATGCATGCCAATATACAGGGTGAAAGTGCTCTGGCAGCAACAAATCTTGAACTTGATAACTACCCAAACATGACAAATGCATTTGAAGAACTTGTTAATGTTAGCGAACAAAATCAGATACATATTAGTATGCAGTTATTAAT
>CBDUPD010000127.1:0-6584 GCA_965368985.1 uncultured Spongiibacteraceae bacterium
AAAGCCAATTCATCAGACTTGGCCAACTGAGAGAATAGACCGGGAGACATGGTTCCACTCACTCCCGTTTTACCTGCCCCTGCTGGCATAGGAACAGCCCATAGTGGATCCAGCCTCGGAAAAACCAGAAAACCTACAAGCATGATAGGCAGCGAAAGAGACAGTATTTTTGCTGAAATTTTTACGGGATGAAAAAAATGTACTTCGTTTTCTGCTGTTTGAATGGCGACCAGGCTTGTTGTAACCAACAACAAACCACCCAACATATATAGACCTGAAACCATTGATTGAGAGAAAAGTAATTCTGTTACAATGACGAAATAACCCAGATAAATAACAATCAGCACATCTCGCTGATTCTTCATTTCTATTAACTTTAAAAGAAATGCCATTAATAAGGTTAGTACCGTTGCCTCAACATTTAACCACCGTTTTTCAAGTATCACTATGGCAACAACACTAAAAATAACCAGGTTACCCTTGGCCCATTTTGAGGGGTAAGACCAACGCCCCTGATAAATCATAATTCGCCAAACGGTGCATATTAACCATAGTGGCACCAATAGTATCGGGAAGCGTAACAAGTGCGGAAAAAGCAGGAATACCTGAGTAACCAATAACCAGGCAAAACCCATTCTTGGCACTTGATAGTCATTCATTTGACGGGTGCCGAAGGTAGATCATAAAGCGCCAATTCTGTTAGCACACGTTTCTTATGCAGCTCACCAAAGTCTGGCTTTATTTCAATATTTGGTAAACGAAGCCCATAGGCTCTTGATTGTCTCTCAAGCTGCAAGACCCAGTCACACATTCTGGATAATTTTTCTTCTGTAGAATTCAGGTGCAACTCATACCAGTCAACCCAGTTATTTTCATCTTGCTGTGCAGCATATACTTTTGACTGTAACTCTTGCCCTTTTGCTACACTACGCCAATCAACATGCCTTAATGGGTCTCCAGAAATATATGTCTTGAAACCATAAAAATCTTCTTTCCCAATAACCGGGCTCTCTTTACCGGCATTCCCTTGCACAATGGCGCTTGGAACAGTCACTAACGTAACCGGCTTTGGATATATAACGACAGACATATCAAGATCTACCCATGACCAGCAACGTATCAGTCCTAAGGGATAAAAACTCTCGATAATAAATCGACCAGGTTTAAATACCCCTCGTTTTTTCGTTAGACAGTGCAATCGTATTTTCTTTCGATCAAGCCTTACCAAATCATGAACCTGCCTTGGATTATCTGGCCAATAGATATGTATGCGATGATGTGTTTTTAAAGGTAGCCGACTTATTTCTACTTCAAATTCAGCACTCTCTCCTGCATAGACAGAAGAACTCTTGCCTGCCTTGATTCGAAGCTTTGAAACATTAAGATAAGTGATGATAATTGATGTATTAAAGATACTGGCAATAAAGAATGCCAAGGCATAAGCCAGGTTATTTTGGTAATTAATACCTGCGACAAGCAATAAAATAATGACAGCTAATATGTAAAAAGTTTGACGAGTGGGAAAAATAAAAATGCGTCGTTGATTTAATTCCACCTCGTGTTGAGAAGGAATTCTTTTATCTAGCCAGCCCTGGAATTGCTTGTCTAGATAAGTCTGAATCATATAGGGCCTGCTAACACTAATTCACCGCTACGTCTCGATGCATTGCCTCAATAATTGCGGCCGCCTCAGATGGTGAATCTGCTGCATGCGATAACCGGTGTAAAAACACCGAGGTTAACACCGCCTGAATATCTTCGGGAACAACAAACTCCCTGTTATGAATAAAAGCCCATGCCTTGGCTGCTTCGAGAAGTGCTAATGCTCCTCTGGGAGAAATACCATATTGAAGATTTGGATGTTGTCGAGTGTATTGAATTAACCGCTGAACATAATCAAGTAAAGATTCGGATACATTAATCAGGTGAACATGTTTTTGAATTTCATGTAATTGTTCAGTAGACATACACCTTGGCAAAGCATCCATAAGACTTCGACCAGCCTCACCTTTCAATAAAGCTCTCTCAGACTTGAGATCAGGATATCCAATTTCTATACGCAATAAAAAACGATCCAGCTGAGATTCAGGTAAAGGAAAAGTACCAAATTGTGTTGATGGATTCTGGGTCGCTATCACAAAAAACTCATCAGGAAGCTGATGGCTTTCACCTTCAACGGTCACTTGCCGCTCGGCCATTGCTTCAAGTAAAGCACTTTGTGTTTTAGGGGTTGTACGGTTTATTTCATCGGCCAGCAATACCTGAGTAAAAATAGGGCCCTGATGAAATCTGAACAACCCTGTTTCTTTTTCAAAAACTGTTGCGCCAATAATATCAGCAGGCAACATATCACTGGTGAACTGCACTCTTGAATAAGTCAAACCAGACACTTTTGCCACAGCGGCGGCCAATGTTGTTTTACCCATGCCAGGCAAATCTTCTATAAGTAAATGACCTTCGGCAAACAGGCAACTTAATGCCAACTTGATCTGTTCTTCTTTCCCTTTAAGAATAGTTTCTATGCTTTTGATTGCTTGCTGTATAGAATTCTGCATTTGATATTAACCTATAATGCGTCCATTCCACGTTGAAGATCAGCCTTGATATCACCAAGCGCCTCTAACCCCACTGCAACACGAATAAGATTATCTGTAATACCGGCCTGTTGCTTATCTGTATCGCTTAAACGACCGTGTGTTGTTGTTGCAGGATGTATAATGGTAGTTTTAACATCACCCAGATTAGCTGTAATAGAAAGCATTCTTGTTGCATCAATAAATCGCCAGGCAGCAGACTTATCGCCTTTTACAGAAAATGCCAGAACACCACCAAACCCTGATTGTTGCTTGCTAGCCAATTCATGCTGGGGGTGGTCTTTTAGTCCCGAATAAAACACCTTTTCTATGCCACTCTGTTGAGTAAGCCAATTAGCCAGATCAAGAGCGGCAGCGGAATGTGCATTCATTCTCAACGTCAGCGTTTCAAGGCCTTTTAAAAACACCCAGGCATTAAATGGACTCATGGTTGGCCCTGCTGAACGCACAAACCCTAACACCTCATCAGCAAGCTCACTTCTACCAACAACCACTCCACCTAAACATCGGCCCTGCCCATCAAGATATTTTGTGGCAGAATGCACGACAAGATCAGCACCAAATTTAAAAGGTTGTTGCAATGCAGGCGTACAAAAACAGTTATCAACGACCAGTAGCGCATCATTGGCATGAGCAATATCTGCAACACGCTGAATATCTACCACCTCAGATAAGGGATTTGACGGAGTTTCAAGAAAGAAAAGTTTTGTCTCAGGCTTAACTGCTGACTTCCACTCATCATAATCTGTAGAGCTGACAAAACTTACCTCTACTCCAAATTTAGCCAGATATTTATTAAAAACAACTGTTGTAGTACCAAATACACTGCGTGAACAAACAACATGATCACCTGCTTTTAATAAGGCGAGACAGGTACTGAGTATAGCGGCCATTCCTGACGAGGTTGCAACCGCTTGTTCAGCACCTTCCAATGCTGCAATACGTTGTTCAAAAGTTCTAACAGTGGGATTGGTATATCGAGAATAGACATTCCCCTGCTCTTCACCGGAAAATCGGGCCGCAGCTGAAGCTGCACTATCAAAAACAAAACTTGATGTTGTAAATATGGGTTCCGAATGCTCACCTTCAGGTGTGCGTATATGCCCTGCACGAATAGCCTGTGTTTCTAACTCAGCTTGCTGTAACACAGCTAGACGTTCATCATCTATAGTCATACTAAACCTTAAGAGACATCATTGTATAAACCAACGACTGAATCATCAGATGTTTCAGAAGACTGGTTTGAGTTATTTTTACTGGCATCGTTTCTCTCGGCATCAAGACTGGCCAGATATTCATCTGTAATATCACCCGTCACGTATTTACCATTGAATACCGAACAGTCGAATCGTTCAATGTCCTCATTACCTTCCCTGCAACTTGCCACCAGATCACTCAAGTTTTGGTATATCAGCCAGTCTGCACCAATAAGCTCACAGATCTCCTGAGTATTACGACCATGAGCAATCAATTCTGCAGCTGATGGCATGTCAATACCATATACATTTGGGTATTTAACAGCTGGAGCGGCTGATGCAAAATAAACCTTGTTTGCTCCGGCATCACGAGCCATTTCAATAATTTGCTGGCAGGTTGTTCCCCTCACGATGGAATCATCTACCAATAAAACATTCTTTCCCTGAAACTCAAGCCCAATCGCATTAAGTTTTTGCCGAACAGATTTTTTACGTTGACTCTGTCCGGGCATGATAAATGTTCTACCGATATAACGGTTTTTCATTAAACCTTCACGAAATTTAACACCCAAATGATAAGCAAGTGATTGAGCAGAAACTCTGCTTGTATCGGGTATCGGAATAACTACATCGATGTCATGATCGGGTCTTTCCTGAAGTATTTTGGCAGCAAGATACTCTCCCATTCTCATCCGGGTTTTATAGACAGAAATACCATCAATAATAGAATCAGGACGGGCAAAGTAAACATGTTCAAAAATACAAGGAACCGTTTGTGGCGCTTCAGCGCATTGCTGAGTATGCAATTCACTGTCATTATCAATATATATAGCTTCACCCGGGGCAATATCACGCAATAGCTTAAAGCCTGCAACATCCAGGGCAACACTTTCAGAGGCTATCATGTACTCTTTACCCTCTGCAGACTCTCTCTCACCAAAGACGATGGGGCGAATACCATTGGGATCTCTAAACCCCACAATTCCATAGTTAGCAATCATGGCAATTACTGCATAACCACCAGAGCAGCGCTTATGTACCGCTGCAACCGCTTTGAAAATATCATCGGGCGTTGGTTTGAGCTTACCGAGACGCTGCAATTCATGCGCAAATACATTTAATAGTACTTCTGTATCCGAGTTAGTATTTACATGACGCAAGTCTTCACGAAACAACTCTTCAGCAAGCTGCTTTGCATTCGTTAAATTACCATTATGAGCAAGACTGATACCATACGGAGAATTCACATAAAAAGGCTGCGCCAATGCTGGACTTGAACTTCCCGCAGTAGGATAACGTACGTGCCCTATTCCAATATTTCCCTGCATTTGCCGCATATGGGTAGTACGAAACACATCCTTAACAAGGCCATTAGCTTTCCGCTGGTTAAGTATACCGTTACTACATGTAACAATACCTGCAGCATCTTGCCCTCTATGCTGTAGAACTGTTAGCGCATCATAGAGTTCCTGGTTAACGTTATTCTTTGCTGCTATGCCGACAATGCCGCACATTCATTAAGCCTCTTTCTGTTAAATCTCTAAATTAATAACTTTCCAACATGTCATATATCATCAAATTGAACCATTAATTAATGGCAATAGAAAATCCCTGATCTGCACACCCATTGTAACTGTCCAAGACTCAAGGCGCACCACATGAGGAAGCAAAACTGATTGCTCCCACCAAAGCTCTTCTTGTAAGGGCAACAGGTTTTTACCAATCATCACCAGAACAACGACTACAACTATACCTCTCAGGCAACCAAAGATCATACCTAATAAGCGATCGGTTCCTGTTAATCCCGTCAGCTTGATAAGCTGCTTCACTATCAAGCTAAATAAACCGCCAATAATCAAACATAATATAAACAAACTAATAATAGCAGTTACTTTTCTTAATGACGGAGAATCGATATAAGCCTGAAGAAGCACAGCCAATTGCTCATGAAAAATTACGCTGATTATCACAGCAAAAACCCATATAGCCAAAGACAACGCTTCTCTGAAAAATCCCCTCTTAAGGCTTATCAAGGTGGAGATCACTATAATAATAGTGATCACCCAATCAACCCACTGAAATGCTGTTAATGTCATAAGATAATTCTAACAAAAAGCTTTGATACAGCCTAAGTGTATTACTCCTCAAAACCCGGTTTATATCTCACTATCTTACTAATTAGTGCATGTTCTTTTTCTACCACCTTACTAAGCTTTGCCGCTCGCTCCTTGCTAAGCTTGGGCCCTATAAGTACTCTATATCTGATACCTTCAGGTAAGTTGAAATCTTTAACATAGGCTGGCAAATCTTTTGCCACCAATTTTTTTTGTAACTGTTGCGCATTAACCTTATCCTGAAAACTACCTACTTGCAGAACCCATGCTTCTGGCAAGCCTTGAGCATCTAATGAAGACATGGTCTTCTGGGAAGTTTTTGAAGTGACTTGCTGATTAGACGTTGTTTGCTTTGTAGCAACTTTTTGCTGAGTCTTATTCTTCGCCTTATCTTCAGCTGGCTTTTGACTCGGAGTGTCTTGTTTGGCAACGCTGGGAGACTTCTTCGGTGTTTCAGGTTTTTCAATTTCAAACCGCTCAATTTTTAAGGGTTCAGGAATATCCATCTGCACATCTTGAAGACGATGTACTTTATGATCAAGCAATAGCCACCATGAAAAAATAAAGCTGACAACAATAACTGTAGCGCCAATCAGCCGATATTAAATGGATTGAAAATCACTCATAATATACTCAGCAAGGGTAGCAATTCAGCCACCACGTAAAAAGAACCAAAAACT
>CBDUPD010000128.1:0-6559 GCA_965368985.1 uncultured Spongiibacteraceae bacterium
CGAGGGAGCCTTGTACCCTACATCAGCAACAGCCATCAGGTTAAAAGTGATAAAAAATACAGCTAACAATGATCGAATTACGGTTTTCATATCAAACACCAATGATAAGAAGTTACTGCATCACTATTTGACACATAGTCGGTGATGCAGTGTGATAAGAGCTCTCTTCAACATCCATAGCCACATAATCAACACCCAGCTCATTAAGCCAGGAAATTCCTGCAGTTTCTTTCAGTATAGCAATTGTACAGGTACTGCCAGCTAAAACACATTGCGGAGCAACAACTGATACCGCCGCAAGACCACGAACAGGCCATCCGGTTTTTGGCGAGAGTATATGGCTGTATCGCTCACCATCAATGTTAATACAGCGTTCATAATCACCACTACTCGCCAATGCACCTTGCCGAAGTGCAATAGTCGCAAAGCTGCTCTGGGTATTCCTGGGGTGCCTGATATCAATTATCCATGGCTTGCCGGTTGGATGAGGGCCTATCACCTGTATATCACCACCCATATCGATCAAACCATAATGTATACCGTGCTCTTTACATATAGCTGCAGCCCGATCAACAGCATACTCTTTCACAATACCGCCAAAATCCAGTTCCATGCCTTTTTTGAGAAAACTGATTTCATTAGTTTTTCGTTCAACATATTGCCAACCGACACCTGACTGTATTTTATCAATCTGTGACTGCTGAGGCTTTATACCTGAATCAAAATCCCATGCTTTGCGCAAAGTACCCGATGTAATATCAAACAAACCCTCACTTTGCTGATAGCAGGTATCGGCAAAATCAAGCAACGCTGAAAACTCATCATCAACAACGATTGACTCGCCCTTCTCTGCAGCCTGATTGACACAATAGAGATAATTATCTGTTTTAAAACGGGAGTATTTTTCTTCAAGGCGATTTATTTCAACAACTGCCGCCTGAATAACATCGGCTGCTATCACTATGTTCTCGGCATATAAGCGGAATTCACAAGGTGAACCCATCGCCTTGAACTCAAAACAACTTAGCGCCAGTGTTTTCTGCATTTAAAAACGGTAACCCAGAGAGAAGCTGAATAGATCATAATTATAATCATCCACAGACGATCCCGATGAAGAAGAGCTCCAGGCAAGATCATATTCCCGCTCATAGTATTCGTAACTCACACGCAAACTCAGCTGCTCAAAAAAGGTTTTATCAATGGCCAGTTTATACGAATAAGCTCCAAAGCCCGCGAGGCGATAATCACTACTGTAGTAGTTATCAGAGGGCTTTGATACAAAGATGGGTTGATAGAAATCAGCGCTGTCTTGTGAATAATAACGAATGCCCGGCGTGACAATAACACCTCCCGGAAGGGCCTGACTCCATTTGGCTTCTATTGTTGCAGATGTCGCACCCCACTCATCATCAGAATACCGATAATCCAGATGCATACCTGCATCAGCAAATTCAAAATAGCGACTATACCTCAGCAACAGAATATTTTGCTGTCTATTGTCAGGGCGGCTATCCGCGTATACACCCATACTATTACGAAACTCTTCCGAGATTTCACTAACAAGAGGATTATCTTCGATCGCTTGCACTGTAAACTGCTCTAAGGCTTCTGGCGTACCGCCAATATTATTGTATATTGTAGGTATATCGAAGTTATCTTGATCCTGTATATACACTTTTTTATAGGGGTCCGACAAATCACCACTGGCATTAACAGACGTTAAAGAAATCTGGATATGATCATTTTTACTTAAAACCTGATTAACACCTACCATAAAATCCTGCTGCTTACGGTCTCTTACTCTGGTTTTATCAAGAAACGGGTCAAAATTACTTGAACCTTCAGAAAAGTGTACATTCCACGCCTCATCATCTGATAACGCATAACCTGCTAACAGATTGGTATTTTTGTTATTGAAATAGTGGATATAATCAATACCACCAAAGTTAGCCTCATAATCATCTTCTTCAGAATGGCCTATTTTGGTTGACACATAATTATTACTTCCATAATACGCAGCGGCCACTTCCAGCACATCTCGTTCATCTTTTATTGAGGCACCCGCCTGCTTAACCATCTCGGGTTTATCAATATCTATAGGGCGAGCAATATACATAACAGGCGATGCACCACTGATAACATCTTTCACCATATTGGCTTTTAGTTCAAACTGACTGGCAATCGGAACGGTGATGGAGAGCTGGTCAACCTCAACCTCCATTCGATCATCAGATTCTTTATATTCTGCATGGTTATAATCAAGCGTAACACTATCAGAACGAACACCAACCTCTTGCGCATGAGCTGACATACCCGGCAAAGCCATAGCTGCCGAGAGTAGAACATTCAGCTTGTCATTTTTTTTAGCACGCTTTTTTGCAGATTTTTTTGCACTTTTATTAATTACAGCCACAGCCACCCGCTCCTATACTATATCCACCCTGGGTTGCTTCTTTAGAGAGATAGGTGTGTTGTTCAAGAGACCCATGATGCGCACTGGTATCTCTTATCATCACTGGATTCGCCAGATTGCCTCTTTCCCAACTTTCAACTTTAGTCAATGAACAGGCGCTAATCTGCATTAAGCCTGCCAATAGAAGTAAGAATATTATAAATTGTTTCAATGCTTGAGCCCTCAGGTCAGTTTTGGCCACTATCACCCTGATATTATTATTGATGCTATTTAAGACATCATATAGACAAAAGAGTCGCTCTGTAACTATAACCAGTATAGTTAGATACAGACAAAACTATAGCCTAAACACCACTCTTCTGTTTTATTACTACTATTTATCTGTTTTTCAATAACTTAACTTTTAAAAAAACGTAAATCAAGACTCTTTTTTCTTGAGCTTATAAATATGACTGATAGGGCAGACTTCCTTGCCGGTGGCATCATCCCGAAGAATAATTGACTCAAAATTTGTAAGACTATTACCCGTTGCAGTTGTGCCAATCACATCAGCACTACGCAGACCATAACAGGCATGCCGCAACACTATCAGATACGTATCCCTAACGCCCGCACTTATTCTTAATGCACCAGGTGACACATAATTCCAGCCATCAATACGGTAATTGGGTATTCGTTTCACAGACTCAACGATATCATAACCCTCTTTATCAGCAAGTTGCTCAGGGGTCATTTTATCTTCGCCAGATTGATGCGAAGCACAAGCAATCAGGAAGACCGTACAAATTATTAGTAGGCCTTTCAAGAAATTAATAAACAAGTTATGTTTTTTTTCGCATATTATAAGCATTGGCAATAAGTTCAATCTTTTGTTCATCTGTTAACAGATTAAACAGTGGTGTTAGTTGCAGTAAAATCTTTTCAGTCTGGGCAATAACTTTCTTTTCATTACCTTTTTGTATTTCGTCCAATACCTTATCAATAGAAATCCCTGTAGTTGACGCAGGTTTTTTTCCTGTCTCCTCTACAGATCCGGCTTTTTGTTTCAAAGCTGTTATTGATACCTTACCTTTGCCTGACTTGGAAGCCGCCTTAACTGCATGCTGCACTCTTTTTAGAACTTCTTCAGGGTCAGCCTTAAAACCTGCCTCAATAGTACAGATACCAACAGATATACTTATTTGAATATTGGTACCTTTTTGTTTGAGTTTCACCGCTGATATGATTTTGCATATTCGTTGCGCCAGATCTTTCACACTATCCGGTTTGGCCATTGGCATTGATAATAAAAACGTCGCATGTCCATCTCTTGAAATAGAATCTTCTTTTCTTACAGCTTGCATTAACACCTTGGAGACCAGCTTCAGTACATTATCAATACCGGTTTTACCAATCTGGCTAAAAAGTGCCTCAGCATCATTCAGCTCTATTTTCAACACCGAAAGCTCTTGCTCATGTCTTGCAACCATAGACAAGTCAGACTCAAGCTGTTTTTGAAATCCACTACTGTTCAGCAAGCCGGTAACAACATCAACATTCGCCTGCTTCTGAAGAACTTGAGATGCACGTTGATAACTGGCATGCGCTCTGGCTCGGGCTTTTAAATCAGCGCCAGAAAAAGGCTTGCTTATAAAATCGGAAGCACCTACTTCGAGAGCGTCTTCCTTAAATTTTTCTGTATCTTCTGTAGACGTAATGACAACAACAGGGAGATTTCGTATACCTTCATCCTGGCTGGTTCTGATTTTCTTGAGCAGCCCATAACCATCCATCTCTGGCATATTGATATCGGTAAACACAAGTTGAATACCTGTATCTTTCTGAATTTCAGCCCACCCCTTTTTACCATCTTCTGCAACAACAATATCAAACTCTTCTGCCAATAATTTAGACACAGCTTTTCGTATAACAGAAGAATCATCAACGATTAACAGGCGTGACCGAGAGGCTATTGTATCCAGTGCTTCCATAGAGCTTATTTCCAAAAAGATTATTGTTTATATAGTGTAGCGCAATGCAAAAAATACACATGGAGCAATATGTACTCACATCGGCAACTGCAATAATCCAATATAACGTTTTATTGACAAGAATCACTTTAGACTTGTATTTTTGAGACGCCCTTCTCTTGTAAGAGCCGGCTTATGGCCGCGTATTATACGCACCTTAAATATTCGCCGCTGGAAGCCCGCCCTTCTGGCTGGCTCAATCAATATATTAATCTTCTTGCCCTGCCGCATGCTCTGCAGCAAGAAAACCAAAAGTCATGGCGGGGCCAATGGTTCCACCTGCTCCCGGGTAGGTATTTCCCATCACCGCAGCTGAACAGTTGCCTGTTGCATAAAGCCCGTCGATTGGCTCACCATCTTTTTTCAGTACTCGTGCTGAAACATCTGTGACCATACCGCCTTTAGTGCCTATATCTCCCGGCCAAATAGTTACTGCATAAAATGGGGGTTGCACAAGAGACCCAAGGCAAGGATTTTTAAACTCTGCCGCACGCGCTGTATAGTAACGGTCTTGCGCACTCTCACCTCGATGAAACAGGGTATCCACTCCTACCTCTGCTTCTTTATTAAAATAATTAACGGTTTTTTCCAGACCTTCTGCATCAATACTGAGTTTTTCAGCCAATTCAGCCAATGTATCGGCCCTGGTCATAAAATCCCAGGCTTCCTTATGCAGTTTATTGTCAGGCATTGCATAACCCGGCAGATAACGCCCCATTGCATAGTTATGTCGGTGTCGAGCATCAACAATCAAATAACAGGGAATGGTTGCTGCATCTTCTTTATTGGCCTTGTAAATGCTCTTTACTACATCATTGTAAGGTGCAGCTTCATTCATAAAGCGCTCACCCTTTGCATTGACTATGATGCCACCAGGAAGGTTCTTCTCATAAATAACCAGTCTTATAAAACCTTGCTCATAAGGCACTTTGAAAATTGGGCACCACCAGGCATCATCCATCAGGGCAAAATCAGCATTCAGTTTTTCCACAAGCGGAATAGCATCACCGGTATTCGATTCTGCACCTGCAGCCCAATCATTACCTGTGGGTGCCTGATGATATTTTTGACGAAGCTCAACATTATGATCAAAACCACCGGTTGCCAAAAGTACACCTTTACGTGCAGTCACTCGTATCTTTTTTTGTTTATCGGGAGAGTGCTCATCAGCCTGTAATAACATGGCACCAACAATTCTGCCATCTTCAACAATCAATTCTTCTATTTTTGTATTTAACCAAAGTGGTACACCGCGCTTCATCAATGAATATCGCGCACTGGCGATTAATGCATAACCAAGAGTAAGAGAAGTATTAAACCAACCTTTTATTCGGGCTCGAATATCCAGACAATAAACGATTGTTTTTTTGATAATAATTAATTTGCTACGAAAATTTCCTTCCATCAAGTCACTACCATCACCCGCCATCACAGTAAGATAACCCAATATATGCACATCTTTTGGTAACAGGCGTAACCTTGAAAACTCCTCACCTAACAGGTGCGCATTAAACTTTTTGGGTTCACATGACCGTCCACCAAACTTGCCACCCTCAAGTTCGGGAAAGTAATCAGGGTAATTTTCAATCATGGAGAATTTCATCGCTGTATTTTTTGCCATATAGGCCATCATACGTGGCGCATGTTTCACATAGGCTCGAAGTTTTTCAGTATTTGAACTACCTGCTGTGACCTGCTCAAGATAGCGCAACCCCTCGTCTTCACTATCAGTCAGGCCATGAGCCTGCATTTCCATATTATTGGGTATCCAGACAACACCGCCGGAATAGGAACTTGAACCACCAAAAAAGGCAGCCTTTTCAACGATCAATGTTTTCAAGCCGAGGTCATGTGCCCGAATAGCTGAAGTCATACCTCCGGCACCGGAGCCAACAACCAAAAAATCGACTACTTCTTCTTGTACATCACTCATGTTTTTAACGCTTTTATGATTATCTGAATTGAATATAACAACATTGACAAGGGATTAATATTACCAAATGAGGACACTGTTATGGTTAAAATGCGCAATCATTCTGAGTGTTTTAATTATAGGAGTAGACCATGCTATCGGAAAACGTCAATCCGGATTCTTCACGTAGAGAAGACCTCTCATACAACTGGCCCGCTGCATGCA
>CBDUPD010000129.1:0-6556 GCA_965368985.1 uncultured Spongiibacteraceae bacterium
GCATCAGGTTTAGTAAAAGCCACACCGCCACCCGTGAAGACATAACGCTTAAATTCATAATAATTTTCGGCATATGAAGCCGAGCTTACGAATAGAGCCAGACTGAATAAAATAAATCTCATGGGTGTTCCTTGTTATTCTTTTTAGAGTGCTACTGAACCTGATTACGCACTTATTCACATATTAATGCATATGATGCTCGAAATCTATACAAATAAATGCTCCAGCAGCAACAAGCAGACTATCTAAATCATTGATTTTTCTTGAATATAATAATAAACGCCTGTATTGATATTCATTTAATACAATCCGGAAAAATTATCTGGCAGTGGCAGACATCATGAAATACTAATGTACCTGCATACCAAACTGTAACAACCTTTGAGGCAAAATTTCATCAAGGCGGTCAAGGTCTTCATCATGTAATTCAAGCAATCGATAACCATGCTCCTTGTAAAAAGCTTCTTTTTCCATCTTTTCACTGAGTGAACCGGTATTTTGGTCAAACCCCCAAAACTCTACATATACCTTACGGGCTGGCAGATAAAAAGAGCATCGCAACTCACTGCCAGGCAGATAGCGTTTATAGGCATGTGCAATATTATGCAGGTATAACCAGTTATCTATCCTTTTTTCACCCCTGCAATGTACATTATGACCGTCAAGGCAGCTATCATCAGACTCACCAGCCACATTTTTGATGGCAGATATAAGTTCTTCATTATGCTTTACTGCTCCGGGCCACAACACATAAAAACCCTGTTTCCCATCTCTCTGCTCACCACCAATCAATCGGCCTCTTTCGGTAATCATCCAGCCACGCTGATCTTTATCAATCCAGCCCAACTCGGAAAACAGACAGTTAATAATACGGGGGGTCAGCTTGTGATATTCTGCCAATCTTGTAGCCGAAACCCACTCTTCTTCAAAGCCAGAAATCATTCGGTGATGGATAATGGATTCCGGCCAGACAATAAACTCACCGTATTTTTCACTCTGCTGATAACTTCCACCCTCAAACTCTCCGTGAGGTGTTAGACGCCAGTGATCATTTTCACGTTTTATCCAGCCACCATCCTGCAACAACTTGAATAACTGCCTGGGTTCAATCTTTGCCAAATCCGCAATGCGAGTGGTAGATAATTTTTTTTCTTCAGTCATTTTACTGTCAGCGCATCTTTCTCAAAATTAATACCTGCCCAACCATGCTGCATAAAATTTCGTATATTGGCATGATCTTCCCCATCGGGGTTTTCCAGCACATCGTGTCGGTAATACTTTCCAAAACAGGCCAGTGTTTGAGCTTCATTTAAATCATTCAGCTTTGCAAAAGCAAAAATCTTGCATGACCCTTCATTACTCCCCGCCTCATTAATGGCATCACCATTAGTAAATGAAGCTGCTGAATAATCATACTGACTCTTAATCGCCGATATGACTTCATCAAACTCAACGGTTTCAGGAGAGCTGGCCAATTTTTCCAATAAACGTGTTACAGGCATATCTATTACTCAATTATGCTTCTTTAAAGTGGCGATAGTAAGACGACAAGTTTGAATGTCAAGCCCTCGCCTTACGTAGCACCTCATAGGCTTCACGTATTTCCATAAAACGTATAGCGTCACCACCTTTATCCGGGTGATATTGGCCTGCCAATTTCCGATAGGTTTTACGAATCATCTGAAAACTGGCATCAACCTCCAGCCCCAATACTGTATAGGCCTTTTCCTGCTCGTCACCACTGATATATTCCTGCCAGACACCATCAAGCAGAGCTTGCACTTCTTCTTTGGTTGTATCACTAAAATGTCGCCAATCAAGATAATAATCACGCAACGGCTGACGACTGATTTCCTGATTAGTGCTTTCAACCCCTGCTTCCATTAAAGGAGATAAATGAATATCCAGCGTGCTGACTGACAGATAATAGCCCTCTTGAATAAACTCATCCTGCAGCTCATACAGGGCATTCATCATTAACCAGTTAAGTTTAAATAAAGCCAGCTGCACATCATCATCAAGATTGGGAATTCTGGCTACCAGCTTCAGTTCTTGCAACAATTCATGAATAGCGAGATGCTTGTCCGCCATGCGTAAAACTTGCAATACAGCGGGAATAAGGGGGTTCTTTTTTTCTTTGCCCATCACAAGACTGCTTCAAAAAGCTCCAGTTTAGGTGGCCCGGCATATATATCTTTTGGTGAGCTACCGGCATTGGCATGCGCCTTGCGAAATGCTTCTGACTGCGTCCAGTTTTCAAAGGCTTCTCGATCTTGCCACACAGAGTGCGAAGTAAACAGGGTAACTCCCTCGTCAGTATTGCCCTTCAATAAATTAAATGATGTGAACCCCGGAACCTCATCCAGATATGAATCCCTTGCCTTCCACACATCGATAAACGCCTGCTCTTTTCCTTCAACTACCCGAAAACGGTTCATTGCTATAAACATTTTTTCCTCTTTACCTACTTTTGTTATTACAGGTTTTGCGTATGATTGTTTCATGACTGACACCATCAACGCAAAACTTGCTGACACTAAAGGCATTCGACTGGAAAACTCACATAAGCATTACAAAGGCAGTCGAGTTAGCAAGCACTCACTCCCTTTACTAATTGTTGATAATAAATTTTGTGATGCCGTGATTTCGCTGCAAGGCGCCCAGCTATTAAGCTTTCAACCAAAAGGTAAATTGCCATGGTTATGGTTAAGCCCCTATACAGACTTTGAGCCTGATCAACCCATCCGCGGAGGCATCCCGATCTGCCTGCCATGGTTTGGCGCCAACCAGCAAGATCACCACAAACCCAAACACGGCTTTGTCAGAAACCACCTATGGCAACTTCAACAGGTATCCGGCACTGATGACAGCACTCAAATAACTCTGCTCTACCATTATGCCGCAGACAAACCCGAGCTGTTTACAACGGCATTTGATGCCCAACTGATCATCCAGTTATCCGGCAAGCTTGAACTGAATTTATCGATTATTAATCAGGGTAAACAAGCAGCTGATTTCAGCTGGGCTTTCCACAGTTATTTCGCCACTAATGATTTAGCCAACACATCGGTAAACGGGCTTGATCAACAGAACTATCTTGATAATACCCAAAACCTGAGCATGCACTTGCAGACAGGTAGCGTGGAATTTTCACAAGAAGTCGATCGTGTGTATCAGACAATCAGTACACCCCAACAAATATCAGCACAGCAGCAATTAACGATTGAGGGCAATAACTGCCCGAGTTGCATCATATGGAATCCGGGTGAAAATATGGCCCAAGGCATGAGCGATATAAAAGAATACTATAAAGATTTCATTTGCGTTGAGCGCGGCTGTGCATTTAACGATACAATACGACTGGATGCCGGAGAGTCATTTTCTGGCACAATGATTATCAGCCAAAATAACGACTCATTTACCTGACAACTAACCACAAAGACCAGCCCGACAATGTCTCTTGAAAATGCCGTACTACTAAAAATACAGCGATCTGAATTTTCAGGCCCTGTACAATGCCAGAGCCGAAGCAGCCTCAATGCTGCTGATGGTGTCATATACTCATTATTTGAGCAGGCCAAACAGCAAATGAACCGTAGCGCGGCTAAACGCTTCGGCTTTTTTGATAATGAATCTGAACACAAACAAATTATGGGGCTGATTAATAATTGGCAGGGCAACAGCATTAACTTTTTGAGCTTCGCCAATAAAAGCGCTGAATATCTTCAGCAGCAATTTGAAGATTCTGACACACCTTTTTCCGCCAGCCTTATATTTGCCGAAGAGAGCATACTGGGACAACATTATTTGTATTGCTTCTGGCTGCCCATGGTTGAAATCATCCAGGCAGGCGATGACCTTGAACCTTATCGTTCAGAATCAATAGAAGCCAGTAAAGTTCAGTATGGCCTGCGCCTGCATCTCGATGAATGGCAATCCGGGGATTCTCCAAAATATCTCACACTGTTAAGCAGCAAGGGAAATAAAGATCTAGGCGAAGCTTTCAAACGCTTTAGTAACTTTAGCGAAGGCATTGATCTTGGCAAGCAAACGGTAGAGTTTCTCGAAATTGTTGATAATTTCAGTGATGAATTGCCAGAAGAACAGGCTCAAGCCATAAAAGCCACTGTTATCGATTATTGCGTAGAACAGGACAAAGTTGGCAACCCGGTAATACTCGATGATATTTCAGAGCAGATCAATAAAGAGGCACCCACAAAATTTTCTGAATATGTGACCTCCAAACAAGACATACCGCAAAAAGAGATACATACTGATCGCCAGTCTCTCAAACGCTATATGCGGTATTTTGGGCGTGACCACTCGTTAAGCATCAGCTTTAGTGCTGAACGATTCGGCAAAGACATAACGTATAATCCTGCTGGCGGCAGCCTTTCCATTAACAAGCTGCCAAAAAACCTGAAAATACAGTTGAGTGGCTTTGCTGAAAAAACCGAGTAATATTCGTATAAGACGCTATAATCAATGCTAAATAAACAGTTATAAGCCACAAACTTTCTTATAACGCCGAGAACAGACAGTTACACCGGGGAAACAACATTGCGTACCATCACACTGGCAGAGCATTCTGAATTTGATACTGAACGCCTGATTCGACGTATACCTTTTTTCAATGATATCTACGAATCTTCACCCATTGAATTTGAGGCGCTGGTTAGCTTGTCAGATATTGTCTATGCAGAACCCAGTGAAACGATTATCAGCATGGGAGATACCGATATGTATTTCTACTTCTTGCTGAAAGGCCAACTGGGTGTTTATCTTGATGACGCCCCCTCTTCCCAACCCGTTAACACTATTTCTCCCGGGGAAGTATTCGGTATTCTGTCCATGATGACCCAGACTCCACGAAGCGCCTATATTCGTGCAGACGCAAAATCCAAGCACTCACTATTGTTCAGGCTTGATTATGGTCATATCACCGATAGCTCTGATTGCTCAAAACTTTCTCTTGAAACAAAGCTCATCTTCTATCGTATGGCTCTGCATAATATTCGCTGGACGCTTGAAATGAATAAAATGTCAGATCCCAATCATTATCTGGTAGAAAAAATCCGTCGACTGCCTTTTATTAATGCCCCCAAAGGCACCAAAGAAGAACTCGATGCATTAAAGAAGCAGGCGCACGACCTGTCTGATATATTATTCGAGTGGAATAGCAGTAAGACCGAGAGCGCTTCGTAGCACTCAGTATTTTCCCAGGCAGCCGGGCTTTAGCCTGAGCTGCCTCAAAAACTCCAGGCAGCCCTGTTCAGCTCATCCAGCTGACCATTAAGCGTCCAGAAATCATATACAACACACAAAAACACTAACGGTAGACCCAGAAAAATCGGCGGGAGTATCGTGCCACCTGCTGTACACGACAAGGTGACAATCAGAAATGCCAAACCCGAAAGCCACTTACCCATATATAAGCGATGCGCACCAAACATACCGAGAAATGTTAATAACAACCAGGCCAGTGAATAATCATATACACCTTCTTTATAACGCTCGTCAGCCTTGGCATCCATGCCGGGAATAAGAAACAGGTCAATCAGCCAGCCAATACCTAACAAACCAAAGGTAAATAACCAGATGGTCGCTGATATCGGCTTGCCGTAATAAAACCGATGAGCCCCCATAAAACCGAATATCCATAACACATAGCCAACAAGCTTTGAGTGAGTGTTATTCATATTGACTCCTTACACTAAAATTTTCACAACAACAAATGCGTTCTGGCATTTGCAATAGGCTCACTCTGCGTTGTTTGCCAGGCTTTAATACCAACATTAACAACCTTTCTACCCTGGCGAACAACTTCACAACTGGCATAGGTATCCCTGAATCTTCCAGGCCGCAAATAATCGAGTGAAAAATCAACAACCTTTGGAATGCGATCAGATTCTATTGTCGCTAACACATGAAATATAGCGGCATTTTCCATAAAGCCTCCAATACAACCCCCGTGCAGTGCAGGCAATGTCGGGTTACCGATATTATCTTCACTGGCAGGCAAAATAAATAACAGCTCCTCACCAAAGCTCATACCCTTCATACCAATAAGACGAGCATAGGGAACCTTGTCAATCAGACCGGAAAAATTTTTCTCTTCACGAGCCTGTGCAATCAAATCAAGCATATTAATAGTTGATGGAGTCTCATTCAATTTGCTCATGATAGTTTCTCCTTAATCTCTTTTTCTGCACTCTTTGATTCAATACGCATAAAGCTGGCGGTACAGCGGGCGATCGGGTTATCTTCATCGCCCTCATGATAAGCAACACCACGGGCAAATACGACATTATTACCTACACGATATGCTTCAGCATCACCAATAACATCTTTGCCAGGATCTGCCGGCTTCATATAATCAATACGCAAATCAAGCGTGGGGCATATGTTGATTTCTTCCAGCGCACAAATGGCCGCAAAACCACAGGCAGTATCCATCAAGGTCGTTAGAGCACCACCATGAATAACTTTGGTTTCAGGGTTTCCAATAATAGATTCACTATACGGCAAGAGAAGCTTCAACTTACCTACATCGGCA
>CBDUPD010000130.1:0-6549 GCA_965368985.1 uncultured Spongiibacteraceae bacterium
ATTGTCAGTAGATACAAGATTGGACTTGATGCGGTTTATTTTGGCTTCAAGCCGTTCTACCTGTTCATCAAGGTTTTGTATATTTGTTATAAAGCGATCAATCTCGGATTTTGTCGGGGATAGTTTGGCTTCTTCAAGTATATATTCCTGAAGGTGTCGCATAAAAACAGGCTGAGTATGTTTCAGCCAGCTGAAGCTGTTTCGTCCGGCCTGGCCAATAAGGTGTGCAGGCAGGTCGCCAATCACCTGTGCCAGATGGTATTCCCAATCCAGTTCTATATTGCTGAGTATTTCCTGAAGTTCAATCAGTAGTTGACTGTCGCCTTGCAGGCGAAGGTCGGCATTGATCAGGGCTGCGGCTTTATCGTCAGCGCTGAGGAGTTTTATAAAAGCCGATAAGTCGCCAGTAAGATGACTGGTGACAGCTTGTCCATCAGGTATTTTTAATGATATGGCATGTTCGTTGATTTCAATTAATACATCAGCAGCGGGTTCAGTTGATTCAATGCGAATGCGTTTGCCTGCGAGTTTCTCCAGGCGTTGTTGGGCCAGTGGGTCAAGTGTGATTGCTTTGTTAACAATGGCTTCCATGGCCTGCAACTGACGCTCGCCGGGAAATGCCATCAGGTTTTCAGGCCTTTATGCAGAGCCACGATGCCACCCGTCATATTGTTATAGTCACACTGGTCAAAACCGGCTTCTTGCATCATGCCCTTAAGTGTTTCCTGATCAGGGTGCATGCGAATGGATTCAGCCAGATATTGGTAGCTCTCGGCGTCGTCGGCAACGATCTCTCCAATTTTGGGTAACACTTTAAAGGAGTAAAGATCGTAGGCTTTTTCAAGTATATCGTTGGTGGGTTTTGAGAATTCCAGCACCAATAAGCGGCCACCCGGTTTCAAAATGCGATACATGGAACGCAAAGCCATGTCTTTATCGGTAACATTACGTAAACCAAAGGCGATAGTGATGCAGTTAAAATAATTATCCGGAAAGGGCAGGCATTCGGCATTGGCTTGTACGTATTCAATATTGCCAACAATGCCTTTGTCGGTGAGTTTATCACGCCCCACACAGAGCATTGAATTGTTGATATCCGAGAGAATAACCTGCCCGTCTTTTCCAACAATTTTAGAGAACTTGGCGGCAAGATCTCCTGTTCCTCCGGCGATATCGAGAATTTTATGGCCTTTTCGTGCGCAGCTTGCTTCAATGGTAAACTGTTTCCACAAGCGGTGAATACCGCCTGACATCAGGTCATTCATAATGTCATATTTGGCAGCTACCGAGTGGAAAACTTCAGCGACTTTTTCGGCTTTTTCTTCTTTGGCGACAGTTTTGTAGCCAAAATGGGTCGTATCTTTTTCTGACATGTTCAACTCGAAAGAACTAAAATGGGTATTGTACTGCTAATGGGTGTGGCGCGGCTAGCTGTACTGTTAATCAGTGCTATAGCTCTGTTGATTTCAAGTTTGTTGCATGAAAAAGGTAAAAGGCATGGGGTCATCCCGTCAGGAACTGTATGAAAAGCTCTGCAAGATGAGTTCTTTTGCCAGAAATGGACTGTTTTTGCTGATTTCGGCCGTGTGGGTGCTGGGAACGGGTAGATTATTAGGGTGGCTTGTTCATTTTATATTTCCGGTAATGGAGTCAACAGTGGCTGTTGTGGCTGCTGGTGTCATGTGGCTTGTGTGGGGAGTGGTCTGTGCTATCACACTTTTATATTTGAGTTTGATGTTTCAGGGGAAATGAAAGGGCTTTTGTCAGTACGCCCGGGCAATAAAAACCGGGCAAATGCCATGGTGGTCATGCTTGCAGCCCGCCCCAAACAGGTCTGGCGTGGGCTTCTGGTTATTGGTTAATGAGAAAGGCACTAGCAAAAGCTACATAGAGTCTAAAAGTATTCAAGCTAAATATGATCGGGAAAAGGGCGCTTATGTTATAGTGGCTCAGGATATAGCACATGGGATTGTCATGATAAGTCATAACAAGCTCGGATAATCCAAAAAAGGCTTCCTTCTTTTGGGTTATCTTCTGGTGGTGTTATTTGTACAAGCAGATTCAAGTTCTGATTTCGTAATGGTGATAGCAAAAACAGAATTAAATTTTTCACCGCAATATAAAGAGAATGTTATGAGTAAAGGTACGGTTAAGTGGTTTAATGCAGATAAAGGTTTTGGCTTTATTACTCCGGAAGACGGAAGTAAAGATTTGTTTGTGCATCATTCAGAAATTCAGGCTGGTGGCGGATACGCTACATTAAATGACGGCCAGGCTGTTGAGTTTGAAGTAGGTCAGGGTCAGAAAGGTCCATGTGCAAATAAAGTTGTTCCTCTTTAAGCTGTAACAGATAACAAGTTACAGTACACGGGCCGTCATCTGGCGCGCTCGTGTGCAAGGCATTATCAATCTCCCCTGGGAATGGAAGCGGTCCTCTTCTTGCCAAACTCTATTAAGTATTTTGCATAACGCAGAAGCATCACTGGAAGTTATTGCTGTAACTTGTGGCGTTAAGACTCCTGAAAATGAAAATTATTTTACTAACCCATGAGCGTGAGCTGGTCAGAAAAACCAACACAGGTTCTTTGGCAGTAAATACTTCAGGCGGTGTTGTGCAGCGTATTTTGTGGGAGAGGGTAAATCCGGATAACGAATTGCTGGAGTTGATAGAAAGCAAGAAAGCACTTCTTGTGTATCCTGGAGGTGATTCGGTGCAATCGAATATGGATGAGTTCGATAACATTATCGTTATTGATGGAACCTGGCAAGAGGCACAAAAAATCTATAACCAGAGTCCGTATCTTAAGGTTGCTGCAAAAACAGCGCTTACAACGACAAAGCGTTCTGCATATAGATTGAGACGGAATCAGCCGGAAGGAGGATTGTGTACTATTGAGTGCATCATTGAGATATTGAAAAGAAAAGGATTCCCTGATTTGGCTTGTGAATTGCAGATTGAGTTTGATCAATTCAATAGTAGTAGGCCTGGCAGTTGTTGATGTTGAATATAGAAAAGGGTAGACATGGTCTACCCTTGAAAGATGCTCTCTGAAGTTTGAGAGACTATTTAAAGTACAAAGCGACTCAGGTCTTGATCTTGTACCAGAGCGCCCAGTTTTTCATCGACAAACTTTTCATCAATATAAATGCTTTGATTATCCAGGTCGGTCGCATCAAACGATACTTCTTCGAGAAGACGTTCCAGTACTGTGTGCAAGCGACGCGCGCCAATATTTTCGGTACGGTCATTTACTTCCCAGGCAATTTCAGCAATACGTTTCAGTCCGCCCTCAGTGAACTCGAGAGACACGTTTTCTGTGCCTAACAAGGCTTGATATTGTTTGGTTAGCGAGGCATCAGGCTCGGATAATATACGTACAAAATCTTCAGGAGACAGAGAGCTGAGTTCAACACGAATAGGTAGTCGACCCTGAAGTTCGGGAATTAAATCTGAGGGCTTCGATAAATGAAATGCTCCGGAGGCAATAAATAAAATATGATCAGTTTTGATCATGCCGTATTTGGTGCTGACGGTGCAGCCTTCTATCAGGGGTAGTAAGTCGCGTTGAACGCCTTCGCGAGATACGTCAGTGCCACCGCTTTCACCGCGTTTTGCCACTTTGTCGATTTCATCGATAAACACCATGCCGGTTTGTTCAACTGACTCAACGGCCATGGCTTTGAGTTCTTCTTCATTAACCAGTTTGGAAGCCTCTTCATCCTGTATCTGTTTGAAAGCTGCTTTTACCGTCATTTTACGTGTTTTTCTTTTCTCTCCACCCATGCTTGAAAACATGCTTTGCAGTTGGCTGGTCATGTCTTCCATTCCCGGGGGTGCCATGATTTCAACACCGATAGGCGCAGATGCAACATCGATATCAATTTCCTTGTCATCAAGTTCACCTTCGCGTAATTTCTTGCGGAATAACTGGCGAGTGGTCGAGTCTTCTTTTTCTGCTGCATCGATATCGCGGGCAGGTGGTAATAGCGCATCAAGAATGCGTTCTTCGGCAGCATCCATGGCGCGGTGTTTTACCTTGTTAGTTTCTTCTTCGCGAATCATTTTTATGGCAGCATCTACCAGGTCGCGTACAATAGATTCTACGTCGCGGCCAACGTAGCCCACCTCGGTAAACTTGGTAGCTTCCACTTTTATAAACGGGGCTTTGGCCAGCTTGGCCAGGCGTCGGGCAATTTCTGTTTTACCTACGCCGGTTGGGCCTATCATTAAAATATTCTTTGGGCTGATTTCATTGCGCATCTCCTCGTCGAGCTGCATACGACGCCAGCGGTTACGAAGTGCAATCGCGACAGAGCGTTTGGCATCATCCTGGCCAATAATGTGTTTGTTGAGTTCGTGTACAATTTCGCGAGGTGTCATAGTTGACATGATCTGATCCTGTTTTTTCTGTTTATCAAGAAACTTTTATTTAGCTCTTGATGATTATTCGCAATCGAGTTCTTTGATGACATGGTTGTGATTGGTGTAAACGCAGATATCGCCCGCAATGCTCAGACCTTTTTCTACAATTTCTTTGGCAGAAAGGTCGGTATTGTCCATCAGGGCACGAGCGGCAGCCTGGGCAAATGACCCGCCTGAGCCTATGGCCAGCAGGTTGTCTTCAGGTTCAATAACATCGCCATTACCGGTAATAATCAGAGAGGTATCTTTATTGGCAACAATTAACAGGGCTTCAAGTGAGCGTAAAGAACGCTCTGTGCGCCACATTTTTGCCAGCTCAACGGCTGCACGTAGCAGGTGGCCCTGATATTTTTCAAGCTGTTGCTCAAAAAGCTCAAACAGGGTGAAGGCATCGGCTGTGCCGCCTGCAAAGCCGGCGATAACCTGGTCATCGAAAAGAGAGCGTACTTTGCGGGCATTACCTTTCATAATGGTGTTGCCCATAGAGACCTGACCGTCACCACCGATGACAACTTTGCCATTTCGGCGGACAGAGAGGATAGTGGTACCTCGATATTGTTCCAATTTGTTTCTCCAGATTCGTGGGAGGTGAAGGAAATATATTGGGATTATTAGTCGTTTTTCAAGCCATTACCCGGTAATTATTTTCCTTGTAGGCATTATAGCCCCTTATAATTGCAGGCAATTATAAAAGTCCTTTAGCCATCCCTTTTAATGGTTATTGTGGGTAGATCATTGTCGATCAACATGCTTCGTGCCTTATTGAGCTTTGATCGGGAAGTGAAAGGGCCGACAATAATTCGATGCCAGGTTGTACCGCTCTCGCTCTTTCTGGTTTCAATAGTTGCGTCAAGGCCTAACAGAATGATCTCTGCGCGTTGCTGATCAGCGTCTTTTCTGTTTTTAAAAGAGCCTGCTTGCAGGGCGTAGTTGTAATTTTCCTGTTCGCGTTCATCAACGACATCATCAGGTACAGGAACCTCCATGGTCTTCAGTTTTTCATAAAAATCATAAACAGGTTTAGTGACTTCTTGAGTCTTTTGTTTTGTCGCTGATTGAGGTTCGTCATCAGGGGTTTTCGTGTCTACTTGCGCAAGATGATAGAGCAGTTGTGCAAATAGTGTGAAGGCTACACCACATAAAAAGAATGCCCATCCGGGCAGGCGTTTTTTCTCCGGTGTTTTGCGTGTGTTCATGGGTTTTTTGGCAGGCCTTTTTTTATTGCTGCCTTTATCTTTCCCTTTGGCGAAGTCGTGGCTCATATTACATTTTCTCGGGTGCAGAAACACCGATAATATCCAGTCCGTTGGCAATCACTTGCCGTGTGGCAAAGCTTAATGCGATTCTGGCATCACGCAGGGCAGTGTCCTCAATAATAACTTTATGTGCGTTATAATAGCTGTGGTATTCACCTGCGATCTCGCGCAGGTAGTTAGCAATATTATGTGGCTCAAGCTTGTTAGCTGATGATGTAATCATTTCAGGATAATGTGCCAGGGTTTTTAGCAAAGCTTTTTCGGTATCTTCTGTTAATAATGTTAAGTCAGCTTTTTCAGGGTTAAAGTTGATGCCCTGTTCTATCAGCTTACGTTCTACGCTGCATACACGTGCATGTGCATATTGAATGTAGTAAACCGGATTGTCATTGCTTTGTGATTTTGCCAGGTCGATGTCAAATGTTAATTGAGAGCCTGCTTGTCGTGATACCAGAAAATAACGGGTTGCATCACGGCCAACTTCTTCAATCAGATCTCTGAGGGTAATATAGCTACCTGCACGTTTGGAGAGTTTTACCTCTTCGCCGCCTTTCATTACCATGACCATTTGATGAAGAACATAATCGGGCCAGCCTTCAGGGATGTTTTTTTCTAACGCTTGTAGTCCAGCGCGGACACGAGTGATTGTGCTGTGATGATCAGCGCCTTGTTCATTGATGACGCGTTCGAAGCCACGCTCCCATTTGTTCAGGTGGTAAGCGATATCGGGAACAAAATAGGTGTAGCCGCCTTCTGTTTTACGCATAACGCGGTCTTTGTCATCGCCGTAGTCGGTGGTTTTTAGCCAGAGAGCGCCATCGTTCTCATAGGTTTTACCATTGTCTATCAGTAACTGTACCGTTTCTTCAA
>CBDUPD010000131.1:0-6538 GCA_965368985.1 uncultured Spongiibacteraceae bacterium
TTTAGAGAGGTCTGTTGTTCCACCATAATTGGATGCAACAGAGCCCAGGCCAGGGCCCAGGTTATTCAACATGGCAATAGTTGCCGAATAGGCACTGACAAAATCCAGCCCTGAGGCAAGCAGTGCAAGAATGACCAGAACAAAGGTAAGCATGTAAACAGCCAGAAAACTCCATACTGCACGCAATACGGTATCGGGTACGGTTTTTCTTTTCAGTTTTATTGGTATCACCGCATTGGGATGAACCAGTTGTTTCAATTCACGTAGACCCTGTTTGGCAATAAGAATTATGCGGATAACTTTTAGCCCGCCCCCGGTTGAACCTGCGCAGCCACCCACGCAGCTAAGAAATACTATAAGAATCGGTATAAAGCTTGGCCAGACACTAAAATCAGTGGTGGTAAAACCGGTTGTAGTTGCCATGGAAACGACCTGAAAGATGGCGTGCGCGTAAAAGTGATCCATCTCATTGTGTAGACCATAAGCTTGCAAACTTAAGGTAATCAGAATCATCATTAACAGGATATTAAAGAAGTAGAATTTGGATTCTGAATCAGAGAAATACTGTTTTACATATCCGTTATGCCACATGAAGTAATGCAGGGCAAAGTTCAGGCCGGCTATAAACATAAAACCACTAGCGATAAGCCAGATAACCGGGTTCTGAAAATATCCCATGCTCGCATCGTGGGTAGAGAATCCCCCAATGGCAATGGTAGAAAAGCTATGACAGATAGCATCGAATACATCCATGCCTGCCAGATAATAACAAAATGCACAAACGGCTGTGAGCGTGGAATAGATAAAAAATAACCACTTGGCTGTTTCGGTAATACGTGGGGTTAATTTACTGTCTTTTATCGGGCCAGGTGTTTCGGCTCTATAGAGCTGCATTCCCCCGATACCCAGCATAGGGAGAATCGCTACGGCGATAACAACAATACCAATACCACCTAACCATTGCAGTTGTTGACGATAGAAAAGAATGGATTTTGGCAAATCATCAAGGCCGGTAATAACAGTAGCTCCGGTTGTGGTAAGACCTGATATTGATTCAAAAATGGCATCGCTGGCAGATAGTGTTAGGTGGCCATTGAGCATAAAGGGAAGAGACCCGAAAAGCCCCAGAACTGTCCAGAACAGTGATGTAATCAAAAAACCGTCACGTGTCTGCAGGTCGGCGCTGGATTTGTAAACCGGAACCCAGAGAATCAATCCAACGATAAAAGTAACAAAAAATGATGATATAAATGCAAGGTGTTCGCCATCTTTATACAGAATTGAGACACCTAACGGCACAAGCTGCGTCAAACTGAACAGCATGAGAAGAATGCCTAAAATACGAAAAATAATGGCAATGTGCATGATTTAGATGGCGTGCATAGTTTATATAAAGTTAAACCCAACCTGAAAAAGCTTTTCAATTTCATGGATGGTACGTTTGTTTAATAAAAACAGAATAACATGGTCACCGGTTTCTATTTCTACATGTCGGTGGGCAATAATGACATCATCGTTTCTTATAATTGCGCCAATGGTTACGCCTTTGGGTAAGGAGATTTCTTCAAGGCACCGTCCGACAACTTTGGAGGTTCTGTTATCTCCATGGGCTATAATTTCGATGGCTTCGGCTGCTTCTCTACGTAAAGAGTGCACATTAGTCATATCACCACGGCGAACATGTTTTAATAAGCTGGCAGTGGTAATCTGTTGTGGTGAAAGTGCAATATCGATACCGGCACCTTGTACAAGGTCAACATAGGCCATATTGGTGATGAGTGTTATCACCTTGCTAACGCCGAGTCGTTTGGCCAGTAACGAAGCCATAATGTTAGCTTCGTCATCATTGGTCAGTGCACAAAAAACATCACAGGTATCAATGTTCTCTGATTTCAACAGCTCCCTGTCAGAGGCATTACCGTGCAAGACAATAGTACGGTGTAGCGTGTCAGACAATTTTTCACAACGCTCCAGATCATTATCAATAATTTTAACCTGGTAATTGTTTTCAATGGCTTGTGCCAGACGGCTACCGATATTGCCACTTCCGGCAATCATGACACGCTTGTAGGGTTTATCCTGGCCGCGTAGTTCGATCATCATGTCAGAAATATGTTCTGTTGCAGCAATGAAAAACACTTCGTCATCCACTTCTACAACGGTATCACCTTCGGGAATAATGGAATGGTTCTGACGATAAATAGCAGCAACCCGGGTGTCCAGGTTGGGCATATGTTTGGGAATCTGGTTTAGTGCTTGACCCACTATTGGGCCACCATAAAATGCTTTTACCCCAACCAGCCGGGCCTTGTCATCGGCAAAATCAACAACCTGTAGTGAGCCCGGGTGTTCAAGTAAACGAACGATGTATTTGGTAATGAGTTTTTCAGGGCTGATTAAAACATCGATAGGTATTGCTTCTTTGGCGAAGAGTTTGTCTTTGGAAAAGAAATAAGCTTCTGATCGAATGCGACAGATTTTTGTTGGTGTGCCATACAGGGTGTAAGCCATTTGGCATGCCAGCATATTGATTTCGTCATTATCAGTAACAGCAATAATAATGTCGGCATCTTCGGCCCCTGCCTTGTGCAGTACACTTGGGTGTGAGGCATGGCCACAGATAGTAGCGATATCGAGGCGATCCTGAAGGTCGCGTAGATTTTTGCTGTTGGTGTCAACAACAACAATATCGTTCTGTTCTCTAGTGAGGTTTTCGGCGAGGGATGCTCCTACAGCTCCGGCACCAAGCACTATAATTTTCATCCTATTTAATCATCTCGTTTTTTGAGTCTGGCGTAATAAAAACCATCATGTGCACCAGCCTTCGGAAATAATTGTCTACCGTATTCAGTCACTATGCCATAGTTCTCTGTGATTGTAATTTCTTCACAAGAGTTTTCCATAGTGCAAAACAGATTTACGAGTTTTGCATTCTCATCGGGTAGTATAGAACAGGTTGCATAAAGCAAAATACCGCCCGGTTTTAAACATTGCCAGAGTGTTTGCAATATAGTGAGCTGAATCTCTGCCAGCTTGTTTATATCTTCAGGTCGTCGCAACTTTTTGATGTCAGGGTGACGGCGAATAACGCCAGTGGCTGAGCAAGGTGCATCACAAAGAATGCGGTCGAAAGGCTTGCCATCCCACCAGCTATCAAGGTCGATAATATCGGCAGCAATACAGTGGGCAGTTAATTGTAGGCGCTGAAGGTTTTCTGTGACTCGTTCCAGTCTGCCAGCATCCAGGTCGATGGCAGTCAGTTTTTTAAGCTGAGGCTGGGTTTCCAGTATATGACAGGTTTTTCCACCAGGGGCTGCGCAGGCATCCAGTACTCGCTGGTCAGGAGACAGGTCTAGCAAAAAGGCGCTGAGTTGAGGCGCTTCGTCTTGCACACTACATTCTCCATCATTAAAACCTGGCAGTTCGGTAATGTCCTGGGGCTTGTCTGCTATATAAATCGCAGTTGGCGAGTACTCACCAACTGAGGCTGTAATGCCAACGCTCTCCAATTTATCGAGATAATCCTTTCGGCTAATCTTTTGTATATTGACCCTGATACATAAAGGCGGCTGCTGATTATTTACTGTGAAGATGTCTTCGGCATGTTCAGGCCAGGCCAGACTAATATTCTCATAAAGCCATTGTGGGTGTTCGCTGGTAATTTGCGGGCTTAGAGAGTCAATCAGTGTTTGATGTCGGTCTTGATATTTTCTTAAAACAGCATTGATCAAACCAGATCCCCAGGGCTTTTTCAGCTCTTTACTGGACTTAACACAACTATCGATAGCGGCATATTCAGGTGTGCGCATAGCACTTAATTGATAGGCACCGATGAGTAATAAAGCGTAGATATCCTTGTCTTTATTACGAATAGGTTTATCTATCAGTTTATCAATACAGGATGACAGAGTTTCAAAATGACGAAACACACCAAAGCAAATAGCCTTACACAATGACAGCTCAGTAGTTTGTAAGTGCTTACAAGCGCTCTCTATAGCGGTATCGAGAGAGCGTTGTTTTACCAGTACTTCTTTAATGGCAAGTGCAGCACAGCTTCTGGTGCCCAGCTTTTTAGCCAAAGTTTTTACCTGCTACAAACATGCCCTGTTTGCCATTTAGAATAGCTGCTACATCCATCTTCTTTGCATTGGGCAGCTGCAGTTGTAATAACTGCATGCACCCTTCACCACAGGCAACAGTGATGCTTTTTTTATCCACCTGAATAATGGTTCCAGGTGTCAGAGTAGTGTTTTCAGTCAAAGGCTTGGCCTGCCAGATTTTTATGCGTTCACCGTCGAGCTGGGTATAACAGACATTGCTGCTGTGAAAGGCCCGAATTTTCCGGTCAATTTCTATCGCAGGGTGTTGCCAGTTTATTTCGGCTTCTTCTTTGGTGAGTTTGTGAGCATAGTTGGCCAGACTATCATCCTGTTTTTCAGCTTGGAGACTGCCGTTTTGCATTTGTTGCAGGCTTGCAATCAGGGCTTCATTGCCTGATTCAGCCAACTGTTCACGCAGGCTGTCTCCCGTGGTGTCGGCATCAATAGTGACTTCCCGTTTATTAAGCATATCACCGGTGTCGAGCCCAAGATCCATCTGCATAATGGTGATGCCGGTTTTGTTATCTCCGGCTTCTATGGCACGTTCGATAGGAGCCGCTCCACGCCAGCGTGGTAACAAGCTGGCGTGGACATTGATACAGCCGAGCCTGGGTATGTCGAGAACACTTTGTGGCAGTAACAAGCCATATGCAACCACAATCATTAAATCGGGCTTTAGTGCTGCCAGAGCTTCAACATCAGTGGGGTCTTTAAAGTTAAGTGGTTGATATACAGGAATATTATTTTCCTGAGCGGTCACTTTCACAGGAGAAGCCTGTAGTTTTTTCCCGCGGCCAGCCTTGCGATCAGGTTGTGTATAAACCGCATCAATATTATACCCGGCCTCAATGAGAGCTTTCAGGTTAATTGCTGAAAACTCCGGTGTGCCGGCAAAAACTATTTTAAAATCAGTCATTTACTGTCTATGAGGCCTGTTTTTTATGTGCTTTTTCAAGTTTGCTGCGAATACGATTTCGCTTCAGTGGTGAAAGGTAATCGACAAAGAGTTTACCGTTCAGGTGGTCAACCTCGTGCTGTATGCATATTGCCAACAGGCTTTCGTCTTCCATTGAGAACGCTTTACCATTGCGGTCGAGTGCATCAACCCTGACTTTTCTTGGTCGGGTAACGGTTTCAAAATAGCCGGGTACAGACAGACAGCCTTCATCATAAGATTCAGGATCATTATCAAGAACCGTAATTACCGGGTTGATAAATACCAGTGGCTGATTCTTTTCTTCACTGATATCAATAACCAGTAATTGTTTATGTACATCAATTTGCGTTGCAGCCAGGCCGATACCCGGTGCTTCGTACATGGTTTCAAGCATATTCTCGATAAGATGTTGCAAATTATCGTCAAAATCCTCCACTGGCGTAGCGATTTTGCGTAAGCGAGGATCAGGAAATTCAAGTATTGTCAGTAATGCCATTGCGTTTACACCAAAAAACGACTAAAAAACTTTAAGGAAGTGAGCTAAGATTATGATCAAACAACAAAAAGTTGTGACAATATACACAACTAATGTAAATTCACATGCTATATTATACAAATTGCATGGGCACGAATACCCATTTACCATGTGTTAATAATAAAACGCTGAAGCGAAAAGTGGCCTTTAAAGGATACTCATCATGAAAAGATTGTTAATAGGTTTGATTCTGAGCTGTTTTGCCTCAGTAATATTGGCTCAGCCTGTAGAGCTGAAAGAAGGTCACCCTGACTCCTATCATGTTAAAGAAGGGGATACTCTTTGGGATATTTCCAATATATTTTTGAAAGACCCCTGGTTTTGGCCCGAGATTTGGCATATCAACCCTGAAATCAGTAATCCACACCTGATTTTCCCTGGCGACAAGTTGGCTTTGATTTATATGAAAGACAGCAAAAATGGCGAAAGGGTACCGAAACTCATAGTGAAAGAACGGGGCGCTATAAAAATTAAGCCGGGTAATACCAAATTATCGCCCCAGTTAAGAACCTCTGCCATTGAATCTGCGATACCAGCAATACCTTTGGAGAAGATCAGCGCATTTTTAACGAAAAGCCGTGTTGTAGAGCTCGATGAACTTGATGCTGCCCCTTATGTTATTGCTGGTCAGAACCGTCGCCTGCTATCGGGTGCAGGTGACCAGTTATATGCCCGAGGTGATTTTATCGAAGGTGAAAGTATTTATGGTATTTATCGCGCAGGTGATACCTATTTTGATCCGGTAACCAGAGAACAGTTAGGTGTTCAGGCTTTGGGTATAGGTTCAGGTCGCATTATTTCTCTTAAGGATGACGTGGCATCATTGGCGGTGAATGAATCGAATGAAGAAATTCGAATCAATGACCGTTTGTTGCCGAGTGAAGAGAGAAAAGTAACAGCAACATTTTTGCCAAAAGCGCCAGATACCAAAATTAACGGCCAGATAATAAATGTTGAAGGTGGCGT
>CBDUPD010000132.1:0-6520 GCA_965368985.1 uncultured Spongiibacteraceae bacterium
ATCTGTTCAATATCATCAATATGAAACTCTACCGGATCTTCAACTGTCATGATATTAAGACTACTGTTCTTTTTTATTTCCTGAAGCAAGGCATAAAGCGTTGTTGATTTTCCTGAACCTGTAGGGCCCGTCACCAGAATTAAACCGTTACTCTGGTGTGTAGACTTTAATAAAATATCGTAATCCCGTTTTGAAAAACCCAAGTCGTCCATTTCATGCAGTGATGAATCTGAATTCAACAATCTGACCACCAGGCTCTCACCATTAATAGTCGGCATAACCGACATGCGTACTTCTACCTTGCGATTATTAATTGAGAATTTTGCACCACCATCTTGTGGCACACGGTGCTCGGAGATATCCATACCACCTATAATCTTGAATCGGCTAATCAGCGCATTAAGGTAACGTTTTTCAAGTGTGGAGCAATGAATCATATTGCCGTCAATACGCAGCAGGTAATCAATATGCTTTTCAGTAGGCCGTATATGGATATCTGAAGCGCCTTTTTTAATGGCTTCATGAATAATGCGACGAACCAGCGCCACCAGGGGTTTCTCTTCGATCTTGCGTTTCAGGTCTTCAAGGGACTCCCGTTGAGGCTCGTCGCTTACATCGATACTATGACTTAAGCCAATAAGATCTTCGGTGGTATAAAGTCGATCTATACTAATTTCTACTTCTTTAGTGGGCGATATAATAGCCTCTACATGATGGCCAGTAATAAACTCAATGTGCTTGATGCTATCATATTGTTTGGCATCGTCAGCCAGGGCAATGACTAACCATGCATCGAGTTGAAGCAGGGGAACTGCTTTATAGATTTCAGCATAACTGCCAGGCAACAACTCCTGAGCCTGAGGATCAAAATCAAAGTTTTCCAGATCGACACTGACATGTGATAAGTCATCATGGGTAAACCCTTTCACTGAAAGCTCATGAATATACTCTTTCAGCTCTGCTCTGGAATTTATCCTTACCTTCTCAACCATGCCTTCTCAATTAAATTATTAATTATCAGATTAATTTTATAGTTTAGGAAATATCCACAAATTTGGTAGCTGAATAAATCAAGTTTATTCATTTAATGCCATTCAAGTGATTACATTGCATTAATGGTTTTATTATTAGCCTGAACTTTATTACCAGATTTCGCCAGAGGGCCTGTTAACGGTCACTAATATGCATCATTTAGATCTATATCAGAAAATCAGTATTGACCTGCCTGGTAATTTATTCAAAACTACGCGCTTAAACATATGTAAGGAAAAATCATGCCTGAAGTTTCGCGAAAAGTTACCCCCTATCAGTACAATTATATTTGTGACAAATGTGATAATGGCATGATGCGTGCCTCTGGCGAACAAGATGCTGATGGCCTTTTCCCACACAAGTGCATGATTTGTAGCCATACCGCTTTGCTAAAAAAATCCTATCCGCGGGTTGAATTTTACGGTGATGGTGAAAACCCGGGTAAATAGTTTTCCTTTTTACATGCCTCTTATAAAAAAGCCGCAACTTTAATTATTAGAAGAATGCGGCTTTTTTAAATCAGTATTATGCTCCTCTACAGCATCTCTAGGATATATCTCCCATACCACCAAACTGTTTGGATAAATTTGCCGCGTAGTTATCTGTCATACCACTAACAAAATCGATAACAGCCATTAACACCTCATATTCATCACCAGAACCAGGCAGGTTCTTTTCACCAATAAGGTTTATTAACATACGGCTTTCTTTTTCGGGTGGATGCCCACCGGTCTGGTTCCAGCTATAAGCGGCCGGCACTAATTTTGACAGTAATCTGGCCATAACGTCATAGGCACCAATCTCAAGCTCAACCTTGCGAGGATGCGCAAATATTCGCTCTTTGGCATATCGCTTGGCTTCTTCTACCGAGTTTTTTATTTCCGGGCGACAAAGCGATATCAAGTCACCTTCTATTTCACCAGCAAGAAATGCCTGCTCATTTGCCATAAACGCCTCTACACAGGCTTCCATGTAAGCATCCATCACTTTTCCCCGAATAAAACCGGGCTTACGGCCTTGTGCTATTTTCCCGAGTTTTCGCTCAAGCTCTGGTAATTCCCCCTGTTTAAGAGCCGGACGAATAATATCGAAAATATCATCCCATCGTAACAAGCCCATTTCCAAACCATCTTCAAGATCAATAAGCCCATAACACATATCATCAGCTGCCTCCATCAAATACACAAGCGGATGGCGACAATACCAATTCTCACCCTTGTTTATCAAACCTGTTTTTTTGGCAATTTCTTCTACATATTTAACATCAGCTTGATATATACCGTATTTATTGGTTTTGGGACGCTGCCCTTCAACAGCCTCAGCTGAACCCCAGGGATATTTAATAAAAGCTCCCAGCGTCGCATAGGTTAAACGCATCCCGCCGCTATACTGATGATATTCACTGGTTGTTAAAATACGCAAACCCTGTGCATTACCTTCAAAATTTCTCAGGTCAGCCTGCTCCCCATAGCTCATATTTGCCAGGTATTGATCACCTTCTTTTTCAAACCAGCTCTTTATAGCCTCTTCACCTGTATGCCCAAAAGGAGGATTACCAATATCATGCGCAAGACAGGTTGATTGAACAATATCACCAAGATCAGTAGGCAAAATATTCTCGGGCAAACTTTTAGCCTGCTGCAAGGCCTCAGCAATTCTAATAGCCAGAGTGCGACCAACACATGCGACCTCAAGACTATGCGTCATGCGATTATGAATATGATCATTTGCTGCCAGTGGATGCACCTGTGTTTTGCGAGCAAGACGCCGGAAAGCGCCGGAGAAAACGATTTTATCGTGGTCTGATAAAAACGGTGAACGCCCTGCTTCATTTTTTGCCGGCTTGCCTGTGAGACGCTCAGCACATAACAGATTTTCCCACTTCATACTCATTTAGCTGATTCCTGGTGTTTTTAACAAACTAACTATCATTACATTGTATAACATATCACGGTAACTCCAACTCACCCGTCCCGGGGTTAAGCATAAACAATAATTTAGCTTGTCCACCCGATTCAAGAATGGCACTGATACTATCCTGATTAACACTCAAGCGCGCATAAGTTTTCTCACCCTGCATAGGCGCCCAACTCTGCCCCTGAAACAACAGGTCTTTATTAACACTGCCTATTTGCTCAAAATCTCCCGACTGCTTCAATCGGAAAAAGCTATGGTTATTCAAAGGCGGATAACATTCATTACCCTCACAACCATCAAAATAGCCATAAATATTATCACCCTGCCAGCCAATAATACCTGCAGAAAATGCCGTATGCTGCTTATCGGGTACAGGCATTTTTAGTAAAAAATGCTTCTCTCTTGTCAAAATATTAATCAGATAAAAACTTACGCTGGATGAAATTAACTTTGATACACCCCCATTAGGAAAAGTGGAAATGCCGGTAGGTGGACGCGTGGTTTCTTTATACACAATCACCACTGCCTGATAACTATCAGGCTTACGCGCGCTATCCTCAATCATGTAACGGGTTTTGGGTGGCCCATAAGTACATGCCCCTAATAAACAAACAAGGCATAGAATAAATAATGTAAATACATATTTGATCATATGGGATTTAGTGATTAATCTTTAGATATCGTATTTATTATAGATGAAGATGCTCACTGCATCAGATAACGCTTCACATAATTATTTAAACATTTTTGAGCCATAATTGTTATGTATACAGCCAATCAATTTGTTGCCCACCGTGGCTATACTGCTCACTACCCCGAAAACACACTACGGGCCGTTAATGAAGCCATTAGAGCGGGCGCTGTTAATGTCGAAATTGACATTCAGTTCAGCAAAGATGGCATACCGATGATCTATCACGATGCCAATCTCAAACGTGTCAGCGGGCTTGGAGGTAAACTTGATACATATACTGCTGTCGAACTTGTCACCATGCCAGCTTATGAGCCTGAAAGGTTCGGCAACACATTCATTGACATAAAAATAAGCACTGCCGCCGAATTTGTTGCACTTGTTAAACTACACCCTCATGTCCATTTTTATATTGAGCTTAAACGCCAATCAATCAGAGCCCGCTCTGCCAGCTATTGCCTGAAATATTTGAAGGAATTATTTCAACCGGTATTAGGCCAATGCACCCTGATCAGCTTTGACATGGAAGCCATAAAACTCGCCAAAACCGAATTTGGATTCCCCTCCACAGGCATTGTTTGTATGGAATGGGACGAACGTAACAAACTAATTCAGGCAAGCAAGGCAAATATTGCCTATATTAATCTAGAACGCATCCCGGATAACATAGCCATTGAGGCTGACTGCCCGCTCGCAGTCTATGAGATTGCAGATGCAGAACTTGCGGCAAAGACCCTTGAACGGGGAGCTGCTAAAATTGAAAGCTATGCAATTGGAGAATTAATCGACGCATTATGCAAAAACAATACGATGTAGTTGTTGTTGGTGGTGGAATACAAGGTTGTGGCGTTGCGCAAGCGGCTGTTTCTGCAGGGTTTAGTACACTATTAATAGAACAGAATACCTGGGCAAGTGCCACCTCATGCAGTTCAAGCAAACTGATTCATGGCGGCTTACGCTATTTACAGACTTCGCAGTTTTCACTGGTTCGGGAGTGCCTTGAAGAAAGAGAGTGGATGCTCGAAAGTATACCTGACGTAGTTAAACCCAACTGGTTTTATTTTCCCGTTTATAAAAAGAGTACTTTTCGTCCATGGAAGCTCTACAGCGGCTTACTGCTTTATCAGGCATTATGTGGCTATTCCAAATACGGGAAATTCAAACGCATACCCAAGTATAAATGGAAGAAACTTGATGGCCTGAATACAGACGGACTCGAAGCTGTATTCGCCTATCAGGATGCGCAAACCGATGACAAGCAACTGACACAACTGGTGCAAAAAAGTGCCGAAGACCTTGGCGCTGTATGCATGGAACACACACGCTTAAGCCGGGCAGCAAAATTTCAGGATGGCTACCAGGTTTGCTTTAAACAAGATGATATTGAAACCTGCATAAAAGCACAGATTATTGTTAACGCCAGCGGTCCCTGGGTAAATCACACACTGGCCTGCGTAACTCCTGCCCTTGAACCACTCAAGATTGACCTTGTTCAGGGAACCCATATTATTATTGAAGAGCATATCAGTGACCGCTGCTTTTACCTTCAGGCTCCTACCGACCAACGTGTTGTTTTTGTACTACCATGGAAAGGCAAAACCCTGATTGGTACAACCGAAACATTGTTTGAAGGCAACCCTGAAGATTGCCAACCACTGCAAAGTGAAATTGACTACCTGCTTCTTACTATTAAACACTATTTTCCTCACCAACCCCTGACTCTTGATGATTCATTCAGCGGCTTGAGGGTATTACCCAAATCTGAAGAACGTGCATTTTTCAGACCTCGTGATGCTGTATTAAAAATTGATGACCGCCTTATCAGTATCTACGGTGGAAAGCTAACCACATGGCGCTCTATCGCAGAAGATGTATTAAATGAAATCGAAATTCAACTAGGGCAACGTGACAGCATCAATACCAAGCTGATAGAGCTTCAATAAGTTTCAATTATCCTAACATATTGTCGATAGCGCTTTTTAAGCCCACTATCGACTTGCGGTGAAAAATATTCTGACTGTAAACTGTTCTCTTCAATTGTTTTTTGCATGAGATATAAAGCTGCTCCTCTGGCTGAAGCTTCATGAGCTGTTGGCCTGACAATATCAACACCTGTGAGATTCGCCAACTTCTGACAAAACCCGTTGTAGTTAGATAAACCACCACTCATCACAATTCGTTTCAGCTCAGGTTTATTTTTTTGCATTAAAATAAAATTATCCATCAAGGCAAAGACAATACTTTCAAGCACAGCCACGGCTTTTTCCGGCAAGGAAACTGACAAGGCCAGCTCACCGTCTGACTGGAAAAAATCAGGCACCTTGTAAGCCAGCCAATAGGGTGAACCTGTACCCGACAAGGTATTCATAAACACTGGCAGTGTCTTTACTGTCATCAATGCACTATTCACCTCATCATAGGTCATTGAGCTGTCTGACTGCTGCCACAACCAATCCAGAGCACTTGATGCCGAATTGACTGTACCTTCAAGCATCACTATTTTTTCTTGCTGTGTAACCACTGCCGGGCTGCTTAACAGACGGCTATCAACTCTGGAAGATTTCTCTTCAATGAGTGTTTGTATAAACGCGCCGGTACCCACATTCACAAATGCATCCGAATACCGAAGATTGATACCTGTTGAAAATGCGATAAATGATTGATCACCACCCACCAGACTCAATGGAACCGGAGTTCCGGCAACCCCGATATCACCAATCCGATAATCGCTGGCAACGATGTCTGGCAGACATGTCTGCTCAATACCAAAAACATTCAGCAACTCTTCATCCCACTGCATACTACCCAGGGTACACAACAAGGTACGAGAAGCAATAACAGGATCAACAACCGGCTTTTTATTCTTCACCAGGCGGCAGG
>CBDUPD010000133.1:0-6510 GCA_965368985.1 uncultured Spongiibacteraceae bacterium
CACCATGGTGAGCACGGAAGTTCTCATCAACCTCACCAGGGATCTGTGATGAGTTGATTGTGTTAGTGGTTTCTACAATACGGTTTTTTACCTTCATTGGGCCGACTTGAAGCGGCTCAAAAAGATGATCAAATTTAACACTCATTTATTATTCCTCTTTATTTTTTGTGCGGAGTCAATTTGCCGCTAATTGTCTGTTTTCTACTGCAGAGAAGCCAAAAGCGTGTTTTCCCTGGCGAGTTTGACGAACTGTTAAGAATTACCCAATTTAATGAGTGAAAAACAGAAGCCGCTAATAAGGCGGCTTCATAATTACGAAACCTGAAACATGACGTACATTTCAAGCAGGCTTGTTCATTAAGCTCGCGAAACAACTTTAATTGCGAAAGGACGATCCGTTTGATCCTGGAAGTAACCCCAAGGTGGGAACATCGCTACCATTTTAGGCCAAAGCTCTGCACGCTCTTCATCAGTGATATCACGAGCAACCGCGTCATAAATGTCAGCATCTTTCTGAATTTGACATTCAGGTTTGGCATTCAGGTTATGAACCCATGCCGGATGTGTATCATAGCCCGCCAAAGAACCAACGATGATAACGTCATCGCCATTAGCGAAGGTTACCAATGGCGTAGTACGCAACTCACCAGACTTACGGCCTGTAGAAGTTAACAAGATGGTAGGTAAACCTGATGGCGAACCTGAACCATCAGCCCAACCTTCCGGATTTGCCTTGTAACGCTTAACATCTTCTTGTGCATCACCACGGATACGCTCTAATGATTCAGTTGCGTCCAGTAGTCCCTGAAAATCTTCATCAGACATCCAGTCAGGTCTTACTAGTTGATCACGATTATCGGTCGCCATGTTCCTTCCTCTTATTTTTTAGTTTGTGCAGTGGCCTAATTGTTTTAAGTGCCATTAACCCACCATTAAATTTGTGTAACCAGTGTAATCCTAAACTTGAAGAACCACGCTCTCTTCAGGGAATCAAAAACGGCCTTCAAAAACTCATTTTCGGCCTTTTTTAACCGGATTAGATATTAAGCACAGTGAATATAACCACGCGCTATAAAACGATTATTGAATAGGCAACTATCGTAGCAAGCAAACATGTTTGCTAGAATGGCATCAGGAAACCGCATTTTTATTACCATATCAAAGGAGATCGACATCAAACAGGGCTCTTTACAAGCATTATCGTTTAATGACCTTGCTCCACTATTGCAGTCGCCTTTCAATCGTGAGCGGTTCTCTGCAATAGCCGAATATAAATATATTATTGTCGATCTCAAACATATAACTGCAGGCCATCACTCCCAAGTACAAATTATCAAGCAATTAAGACAGCTGCCCTGTCCCTGCATAGGCATTACCGATAATCCTGACCCCATACCTGCAGATATTCTTAATACTTTTGATGTGATTGTTGATCATCAAAATAAAACCCGGCCCCTGATCACCAATATTGAGCAAAACCCGATTGCTGCCATGACCCTGGTACAACTAATACGGCACAGCGAAAGCCTGGAAATTTATGATGGCATTTTAGCCGAATCACTGGCCTATGCCAGCCTGCAAGGAGGCGCTGAAGCCAAGGCCTTTCTTGAAAAACAACCCGGTACCGGGTTACCCGTCATCAATGAGCCAGAGCCTGCAGTACTTATTCATCGGGAAGATAAGCAATTACATCTCACTCTGAACCGTCCCGAGCACCTCAACGCCTACTCTATCGCCATGCGTGATGATCTTATCAATGGCTTACAGCTTCTTGCTGACGATGACTCAATAACGAAAGCAATACTTAATGGCAAAGGCGACTGTTTCAGTATTGGCGGAGATCTGGCCGAATTTGGCACCGCTCCAGACACCGCCACAGCTCACGCTGTTAGAAGTACTCGTAACGCAGGCCTTTTAATGAGCCAACTATCTGATCGCATAGAATGCCACGTACACAGAGCCTGTATAGGCTCAGGAATTGAACTACCGGCATTCACCCATAAGATAATCGCCACAGCAGATACGTTCTTTCAGCTACCTGAAATCACCATGGGTTTAATTCCAGGCGCAGGCGGCACTGTTAGTATTACCCGACGTATTGGTCGTCAGCGCATGGTGTGGTGGGCACTTTCAGCGAAAAAAATTAATGCCAAAACAGCCCTGGAATGGGGTTTGATTGATGGAATCATGTAATAAAATCATGAGATGCCACCATTAAACAGAAGGAACTATGAAGAAACTTTACCTCTTTGCCTTAATTTCAGCAGCCCTTATTTCTGGCTGTTCGACGACTAACATTCAGAATCAATATACTGACATTAAAGCACCTCTGGACAAACGTTATTACCATGTGGACATCCCTACCCATGACGGCCTACGCCTGAAAGCTACTGTATTCCAGCCAGAATTAGCGCCAGGAGAAACTGCACCTGTTATTATTTCCACCCATGGCTTTGGTGCATTTAGAATGCCTCGCCCAGTAAGTATTTACGGCACGATGATTATTACTGGTAAGGCAAGCCTTGCTGCATGGCACAATAAATACTGGGTGGTCTCATATGACCAACGCGGCTTTGGTGACAGTGATGGCGATGTTCAGCTGATGGACCCTGCTTTTGAAGTTAAAGACGCCAGCTCTGTGGTTGATTGGATTGAACAGTATTTACCTCGCATCAGCAAAGACAGCAATGGTGGTACAGCCATTGGCATGATCGGTGAAAGTTATGGCGGTGGTGTACAATTATTGACAAGCATTCATGATGATCGTATAGACACAATAGTACCTATCACCACCTGGTATGACCTGAGTAGCTCTCTTGCACCTAACGATCAGGTAAAAATAATCTGGGGCAGAATGCTGTTTAGCTTCGGAGGAATTAATAGCGGCTTTGATTTTCCCAAAGCTTTTGAAAAACCCTATTTGGAACTTCTGAAAGGAAGAATAACACCGGAAGCAAAAGAGGAACTGACTATTCGTAGTCCTGCCCATTACTGTGACAATGGGCAATACCCTCAGGCGTCCATGCTGTTACTCCAGGGATTTCGCGATAGTATTTTTACTATTAACCAGGGGATGAGTAATCAAGAGTGCGGATTGAAAGGCGGAAATGATGCGCGTCTAATAGCCATTCAGGATGGGCATATCTTGCCCTGGCCAGTACAAAGCTTTTCAGGAATGCCAATGTATAATACCCAGCCTGCTATTACGTGCGGCGAGAACAAATACCAGACCATTGATATGATCATCCAGTGGTACAACCTGAAGTTAAAAGGTATTCCTGAACCTGAACCTATTCCTGAAATTTGCATCACCTTCTCCGATGATGATGGCATGGTAGCTTCTCAAATTCCAACAGGCGGGGACAGGTTTTCATTTAATGATGTACGCATCAGCCTGAATAAAAGCGGCTGGTTTGAAGTTATTATGGAACCGTTAGATAAACTCGCAGGAGTGTTTATTCCAGCAGGAAAAACCCCGACCGCTGAAGATCAAGAGATAAAAGGAGGAACTTTCAGACCTGCTTTCATACCACTTAAAGTGATGGATGCAAATGGTTACATTGCCGGTATTCCCACCGCAGACATACAAATGGAAACCACCACCAATAAAAAGGATAGTGTCATATTTGCTGCAATTGGCGTGCGTAAACCCGGCAGCCCTTATATTCATATTTTGGGTGAGCAATACACACCTATAACTGGCGCCGGTCAACACCAGATAGAGCTTGCTGCTGTATCAAGCAGATTACAAACAGGCGACACTGTCGGCTTGATATTACAGGGGTTCTCCGGGCAGTATGGAATATTCCGTAACGGGTGGTTTAGTAGCGCAACATTAAGTGGATCTCTGGGTTTACCACTTTCTTCTACACTCAAGTCAAGTATTACTGCCAAGGTTAACACTCAACAGGAACATCAATGAAGGCTGCAACATTAAAAAAAATAGATGGCATGAATGCCAAAGTTATCTCCACGCTGCAATCGCCCTTCCACTGGCTACTAAGCCCAGGTTTGATGGTAATTAAAATTACCGGCAGGAAAACCGGCCGCCAATACAGCATACCCGTTGGCTATCATGATCAGGGCGACATCGTTATTGTTTTGGTATCAGATGCAGCCAACCGCAAGTGGTGGCGTAACTTTCAGGGAGAAGGCGATATTGAAATGATCATCAAGTCAAAAACAATGACCGGTCGCGCACAGGTGTTAGAACCCGGCTCTGATGAGTATAAACTGCGAGCTGAGCAATCATTCAGCCGCAACCCCTTTATCAGCAAAATATTTGGTATCAAGTTTGATAAAAAATCAGGATTAACCCCTGAGCAGCTTGAAAAACTGGCCAGCTATGCTGCGATTGTCCGCATTAATAAAAACATTTAACTGTAGGTCGGGATTTATCCCGTCAATTGACAAAGTCTGATTGGTACGTCTTGTCGGGATAAATCCCGACCTACAACCCTAGCTACCTTCACTCTTACTCCAACCTGTTTAACTTCATTAAACCATCAGATATAAACCGCATAAAACATTTCACCCTGGCTACATTGCGCAAATCCCTATGCGTTAACACCCACATATTCATCCTGCTGGACATTTCAACATCAGGTATGGGCACTAGCTCTTCATACTGATGAGCTATAGAGTGAGATATTAAGGCAACACCTATGCCTGCCCGCACAGATGACACAATATCTGAAGCACTGGTTGAAAACATAACAATTTTTGGATCAGGCGTTAGATCATAAAGCTTGTTTTCTTGCCGGCTACGTTGATCCAACTTGTTTGCATCACGCCATACAATCCAGTCACAGTCAGCAACTTTTGGCATTGAATCAAATCGTGACAGATATTCTTTCGAAGCATAAGCACTAAATCGCACCTTGCCCACATTACGCCCTACCAATAAATCTGGCGGCTGATGAATAAATCGAATAGCAACCTCTGCCTCATGCTGATTCAGGTTTTTTATTTCTAGTGAAGGTGAGATTTCAAGCTGTATATCAGGATACATCCGACTAAACTCTGCATATAGTGGATAGATCTCAATTAACTCGTTTTCTGGCTGGGTAACACGTAAGCGCCCGGCCAACACTTCATCATTGCCCTGAAACTGTCGCTCAATATCCTGCACATCATTGCTAATTTTCAACACCTGTTGAAACAGGTCTTTACCCGCCTCGGATAGCTGATAGCCGCTTTGCAAGTGCTTAAACAGCTTTACTCCCAACTCTTGCTCAAGCTGCTCAACTCGTCGCAACACTGTTGCATGACTGACCGCCAGCTCTTTTGCTGCTGCCGAGACAGTACCGCAACGCGCAACGGCCAGATAAAAACGCAAGTTATCCCAGTTTTCCATGCAAACCATCCATTGTTCATATATCAACAATCATTATCAGTTTTTATGTAATTTACGAACAATAGCCTAAACCCTAGACTACTGTAAATAGTTAATCGGATGACGGGAGATAACGATGGAGAGCAGAATAGTGTTTACTTTGATAGGGATCATCTTTGCCAGCACATTAAGCTTTCAATCTCAAGCCGGGCAACAGGTGGGGATTGAAAAAAGCAATAATAATATAACTTCAGGAACTCCTCAGAAAGAAACTATCACTGACCACAGTATGAATATTGATGTTAAAAGTACTCCAGGTGAAATTCAGTTTGATTCCTTTTCTAAAAGGGTCACGATTAAACAACTCCCTCGCTTACAAATATTGCCAGAGCAAGTGTCAGAAACAAGCATATAACCACCCCCTCTTGCAGGAGAGGACTCCGGCAGCGAATAACCATAAAAAAAGGGCAGCCCATTAGGACCACCCCTTTTTTAAAACGGAATATCTACTTACTTGGAAAGCTCAGCCTTAACCACACGACGTAATAACTTACCTGTTTCATTATATGGCAACTCATCCCAGAATTGAATTAACCCGGGCACACGTGAAGAACGCATATGCTCTTTAACAAATGCCTGTAGCTCTTCAACAGATGCTTCTTTACCGGCTTTTAACACAACCGCCGCGCCAACTGCTTCACCCCATTGCTCATCGGGAATACCAACAACTGCAACATCGGCAACAGCTTCATGCTCAAGCAATACATCTTCGATTTCACCAGGTGACATATTCTCACCGCCTTTAACGATAACGTCATCGGCACGACCTTCAAGAAAAAGGAAACCTTCTGCATCGATAGAACCGGCATCACGTGTCGGGAACCAGCCTTCGCTATCTAACAGGCTACCTTTACCGACATACTCACCTGAAACCTGTTCACCACGTACGTAGATTTCACCACGACCACCAGTTTCAACAACCTTGCCTTCATCATCACGAATTTCAACTTCAAGACCTGGCAGAGGACGGCCTACAGATACCAGGCGACGACGAACCGCTTCATCTTCGCTAGCGGCTGCATCACGGTGATCTTGTGGACCAAGAATCGAAATAGTTGAACTGGTTTCAGTCAAGCCGTAAGCGTTGGTAAAATCAGCATTTGGGAATAGAGTCA
>CBDUPD010000134.1:0-6475 GCA_965368985.1 uncultured Spongiibacteraceae bacterium
TTAGTGTTATCAACGGCAAGGGTAAATGTCTTATCAACACTATCGTAGGGATCAGACACTTTGACTTTAATTGTATATTTACCGGCCGCATCATAATCAGGCGTCCACTTCAGCAAACCATCCCGGCTTACTCGCATATCTTCAGGGCTCTTTTCAAGGGTATATTTCAACTCCTCTTTATCAATATCACTAGCCGACAACTGTAACTCATACGCTTGCCCTTCTGCTGCCCGGTCCAAGGCCTGTGTCTGCCATTCAGGCAGCCGGTTTGTATTATCAACAAGCAGTTTAAATGTATTACTTCTGGTCGATTCACCATCAGAGACAGAAACCTTCACTGTATGTTTACCCGCAGTAAAAAAATCAGGCTCCCAATCAAGCTTTCCATCAGATGAAAGGGTTAAACCATCAGGCCCTTCCAACAAGGTATAACTTAAGGCACTGCCATCAGGGTCTTTGGCACGCAGTTGTTCGGAGTAATGCTGCCCTTCTATGGCAGATTTAAGAATTTCAGTTTCCCAAATCGGTGAACGATTGGTATTGATAACCTCTAACAAATAAGATTTTTTGGCTATCTGGTCACCATCACTAACAGTGACTTTCACACGATGCTCACCCGCAGACTCATACCCGGGCAACCAGGTTACCTTTCCATTCTCGGCGAGTTCAAAGCCTTTGGGCCCTGATACCAGTTTAAAAAATAACTGTTTTGACTCTTTTCCCACCCCTTGAGCCTGAGCAATAATTTTTGTTGTATAGCGCTTATCTTCGGTAGCCGCAGGCAAAGTGGTCGTAATATATACAGGTTTGGAATTTTCCACCTTCTGCTCAAGCATTTCCAGGGAGGATCGAGGCGGCTGCTGTGCAAAAACAATCCCTGAAAAAAGAAGTCCTGAGAAAATAAACCCTACGTATTTGAACATGCTATTCCTGATGATTAATTATTTTTATCGCTCTTATTATAGCAGCTCATTTTATTATGAATCATAAAGCCTATACATTACCATTTTGAAAGCTATGAACCCTACCGGCTTTTAGCGTCAAAAGCACGCAGACTGTGATATCCGGCAATAAACATTGACTTCATTTCAGCGCATCGGTAACGTTTAAAAATAAAACAAGTCTGAAATTAAAAAATCAGGATACATCATGTCAGAAGCACTCCAAAAATGTTTCTCAAACGCCACTCTAAATAGCCTGACATTAAAGAATCGCGTTATTAAAGCCGCCACCTATGAAGGCATGACCCCAAAGGGCATACCCAATGAGCGACTGCGCGACCTGCATGTAGGCCTTGCCAAAGGCGGTGTCGGCATGACAACACTGGCCTATTGTGCGGCAGAAGCAGATGGCCGCATCTCTGAAGACATGATGTATATGGATGAGTATATACGTGAACCTCTAAGCCAGCTTATTAACGAAATTCATGAAGCCGGTGCCAAAGTATCAGGGCAACTGGCGCATTGTGGCAATTTCTCCAAAAACAAAACACTGCAACGCAAGCGACCACTAGGCCCCTCATTTACTATTAATTCCATTGGGCTGGCTGTGGGAATGTTTTTCTCAGGAGCCATGACCCATAAAGATATTGATGAATTTGTCGCTACTTTTGGTAAAGCAGCCGGATTTATGAAATCGGTGGGATTTGACTGTATCGAAGTCCATTTTGGTCACGGCTATGGTCTGAGCCAGTTTATCAGCCCCAGAACCAATAAACGTACCGATGAATTTGGTGGCAGCCTTGAAAACCGTATGAAAGTGCCTCTACGCGCATTGGCGGCAGTAAGAGAAGCGGTTGGTGATGATTTCCCGGTTATCGGGAAAATAAGTCTTCTCGATGGCGTACGCGGTGGCATTTACTATGACGATGCCGTAGAAATAGCAGCAATGCTTGATGATGCAGGTATAGATGGCATTATCACCTCCGGCGGCACCAGTAGCATGAACCCGATGATAATGTTCCGTGGTGACAATATGGTGCACGGCATGATCAAGGAAGAGAAAAACCCGATCATGAAAATCGGCTGGCGCTTAATCGGTAAAAAACTATTTAAAGAGTATCCCTATGAAGAACTCTATTTTCTGGAACATGCCAAACGTGTGAAAGAGAGAGTTAAATGCCCGGTTATTTATATTGGCGGAGTCTCAACTAACGAAAGTATTGAAACCCTGATGAATGAGGGCTTCGATTTCTTTCAATCCGGTCGTGGCCTTCTTGCCGACCCGAACTTTGTAAATAACGCCATGCAAGATAATCACTATGCAAACCGTTGCACCCACTGCAACCTGTGCGTCAGCCTCATCGAACACCCCGAGGGTATTCGTTGCGTTCTTGATGACAAAACTGATGATGATAAATAGCTGACCCTGTGAATAATACAACACCACTACAGCCAGACCTTAAGCGCATTGAACTTATGCAGCAAAATATTGCTGACATACATGCTTTTTTTACTTCTGACGCCAAAGGCAAGGCAAAGATTCTTTTTAAACACCAGTTCAAGAAGAACTATTTTATCTTGCCACCAGCCTGGCGCATTATGTTAAGGCTGAGAAATGCCGATAAACGCATGATACCCTCTTTTACCTCTACCGGTGTTGTTCGTTCCGGCACGTCAGCTATGTCTAACTATCTGTTACAACACCCCTGTGTTGTGATGCCGCTCTCCAAAGAGCTTGGCGCATTAAGTCCAAGGCTCAATGCAGTCAAGGCACAGTTTCCGACATTGAAAGAACAACAAAAAGTACAGAACAAACTGGGCATGGCCATAACTGGCGATTGCACACCTATTGCCCCCGGTCTAACACAGCTCTACTGGATGAAAGCCGTCAACCCTGACATGAAATACATCATCTCCCTGCGTGATCCGGTTGAAAGAACACTGTCACACTGGCGCTGGCACAAAATGATTACCAAGCCTTTTGACCAAGACCCTCTCTGGAGTGAAATGCCGGATATGGAAAAGGCCCTGCGCCAGGAAATGGAATACTTTGATAACGGCACTGTCGGCTTTATTACTTTTTGCGGCGCCTCATCAACAGGATTCATACAGCAAAGTTGTTACCTGCCTTTTTTACAACAACTTTATAAAGAAGTACCCAAAGAAAATATCATGATCATACAGGCTGAGGCCTTTTTTAAAGATCAGTCTGCCACGGCAAAAAATGTCTATCAGTTTTTGGGCTTACCCGAATACGAACCCATAGAAATTAAAGAAACCAACCCATCTGACAATATTGAAGTGAGCGATGAACTCAGACAAGAGTTATCAGACTTTTTCAAGCCGCATAACCAAAGACTCTATGAATTTTTAGGTCAGGAATTTGGCTGGCAATAAACAAGTTTTCTTCTCCATAAACAATAAAAGAAAAACGAGACAAAAATTGGAAAAACAATACCAGGCACTAGAACCCGATTTAAAACGTATTGCGTTGATGGAACAAAATATCGCCGAGTTTCATCACTTTTTTGAAAGCACCCCTCTGGAAATCGTCAGTTATATTCTGCGCAACCAGTTCAAGCCCTATTATTTTATCCGACCGCCTATCTGGCGCATTATGCTGCGCTCAATGTTATCAAAAGACAGGGCACTACCCGCATTTACCTCAACCGGTGTCGTACGTTCAGGCACATCATCGATGTCTAACTATATTATGCAGCACCCGGCAGTATTGCTACCTATAGCCAAAGAGCTGAATGCCAATATACCCAAGCTCTCTTTTATCAAGGCCCAGTTTCCTACAATGAAAGAGATGGAACAGGTAAAAGCAAAATATGGCACCGCTATGACAGGTGACTGTTCACCGGTTATGCCGTCAATGACAGCCCTGCACTGGTTAAAAACCATCAACCCCGATATGAAAATAGTCGTTACTCTGCGTAATCCGGCAGAAAGAACCCTGTCACACTGGCGCTGGTACAAACTTATTTCAAGCCGCTTTGATAAAGACCCTCTCTGGCACAATATGCCTGAAATAGAAGAAGCGCTGCATATGGAGATGGAAGATTTCTATCGAGGCACCTGTGGCTTTACCACTTTTTCCGGCACAGGTGGCACAGGCTTTATTCGCCACAGCTGCTACCTGCCATTTTTAAAACAACTTTTTAATCAGGTACCTAAAGAGAATGTTCACTTTGTCGTCGCTGAAGAATTCTTTAGAGAACCTGGCAAGATCACCCAAGGTGTTTATCAATTTTTAGGTTTGCCAGAATATAACCCGGTAGAAGTCAAAGAAACCAACCCTTCACCAAAAGTTGATATTCCCGATGGCTTGCGTGAAGAACTGGCTGATTTCTTTAAACCGCTCAACGAAGAACTTTATGATTTTCTTGATAGAGACCTGGGGTGGGAATCAACCAACTCATCACAAAACATGAAGAAGCCAACACCATAACAAAAACATCAGCCAATACAACGAGTAGCTCAACCAAAGCACATTATGCTTTTTAATTCACTGGAATTTATCTTTCTTTTTTTACCAATCACACTGATTGGTTTTTTTGTTATAGGGTCACTGCAACAATATCGTGTTGCCATTGCCTGGCTAGTTTCAGCCTCACTCTTTTTTTACAGCTACTGGAACCCGGCCTATCTCGGGCTACTGATTTTCTCGCTACTATTTAATTATGGTGCGGGCATTGTTTTATTCTCCAGACACAAAAGCAAACTCATTTTAGCTTTGTGTATAGGGGTAAATCTGGGTTTGTTAGGCTATTTTAAATATACCAACTTTTTTATCGACAACATCAATCAGGTATTTGATACCAGTTTTAATGTGACGCATATCATTTTACCTCTCGCTATTTCATTTTTTACCTTCCAGCAAATTGCCTATCTGGTTGATGCCTATCGTAACGAGACCCATGAATATAATTTTTTACACTACGCACTGTTTGTTACGTTTTTTCCACAGTTGATAGCTGGTCCTATTGTTCATCACAAAGAGATGCTTCCGCAATTTTCCCAACGAAAAATTTACACCTTTAATCTCTCTTACTTCAGTGCCGGGCTAACACTCTTTACCATTGGCCTAAGCAAAAAGGTATTATTAGCCGATACCATTGGCATCTATTCCAATAAAATATTTGCTGCTGCAGAAGCCGGCAACAACATATCACTGATTGATGCCTGGGGTGCAGCTATCGCCTATGCACTACAACTCTACTTTGATTTTAGTGGTTATGCCGATATGGCTATTGGTCTGGCATTGATGTTTGGCATTCACATCGCCATCAACTTTAACTCGCCCTATAAATCAGTCAATATCATCGAGTTCTGGCGCACCTGGCATATGACGCTCTCACGCTTCTTACGGGATTATTTATATATTTCACTCGGCGGAAACAGAAAAGGGCCAGCACGCAGACACATCAATATTTTAGTCACCATGTTATTAGGTGGACTTTGGCATGGTGCCGCCTGGAACTTCGTTATATGGGGTGGTCTTCATGGCCTGTTTCTGGTTATCAATCATCTTTGGCGACAATTTCGATCTCAGCTACTAAAACAGGACCTCTCCAAAAGCACAATGGCTGGCCGTTTTATTTCAGTCATCATTACGTTTTTGCTGGTGAGTGTGTCATGGGTATTTTTCAGAGCAGAGTCTCTCGATGGAGCCATGCAAATCATAACCGCAATGGCTGGCAATAATCATATCGTACCGGCAGATTACTATATAACACCGGGCACTGTTGTTATTGGCTTTACCTGGAATGCAATCTTACTGCTATTTATTTTCTTTTCGCCCAACTCCCAACAACTTGTCTCTGGCGAACGAACAGGCTTTATATCAAATGTAGACAGCAGCTCAACCCATGAAGATATCAAAAGCAGAATATCGCCTCTCATGGCAACACTATATGGCATTTTATTATTTTTCTGCATCAAGAAAATGCTGACCTTCCCTGAAACCGAATTTCTTTACTTTAATTTTTAGGGCTTAAACAGACATGCGACAACTTACCTGCTTACTGTGTTCTTTTATTGCCTGTTGCCTGATTTGGGCTGGCGCAGTATCCACACAAATTGGCAGACCTGACCCAAAAACACTATGGATTAGTGAAGTCTACGAAAAAAAGGAAAACTATGCTGATTCGATAAAAGAACCCAAACTGGTCATTGTGTCCGGCTCTAACGCCCTGTTTGGTATCGACTCAAAAATGCTTGAAGATTATTGGCAGATCAACGTTGTCAACAACGCAGTGACTGAAGGCTTTGGCATGAAATACGTGACGGACAGAAGCAAAAATAGCCTGAAGCCAGGCGACATTGCTTTATTACCTCTCGAATATGCGTTCTATCAAAAAGAATCGGAAATTACCGAACACTATGCCAATTTCATTCTATCCCATGATAATGACTATTTTTATAGCCGCTCACTACTGGAAAAAATCACCATCTTTGCACGCGTGGAAATATCATGGGTACTAACAGGCTTACTTAACAATAACAAACAGGCACACACCCCAATTACC
>CBDUPD010000135.1:0-6469 GCA_965368985.1 uncultured Spongiibacteraceae bacterium
CATAACCTTCTGAATAGGCCATGAAAACCACATTGACCACCAGTGCCAGCCAGTGATACCACTCAAGCGGCATGCTAAACAGCTCAATAGTATAGGGCGTTAAGCGAACAATCGCATAACCCAGTAGCAAAGAAACGCCAGCTACCCCCCATATTGCACCTATTAGACCAAGCACCTCGTTATTAACCCCCCGTAGATATTATTTTAAAGGCCTGAAGTTGTCAGAGAGGCCCATTTTCGTGGTGGATAGTTTAAGGATTCTATCAGGTGTTGAACAGGTAATTTTGTTGATTTCGGGGTTCGGGTCAGTTTGTTTAACGAGGCATGATTGATAGTAAAGGCTTGTGGGGTTTAGGAGAGCTTGATGGGAAGTGTACCCATGGATAAAAACAAAGGATGAATAGAGAAAATATTTGAAACGCTCACTTGAACTTGTGCTATAAATAGTAAGGTTTTATAGATGAAAATCGGGAAAGACAGGAGAAAAATTATGCGATATGTTGCTGAACTTGAATCTACCATTAACGATATGGTTCAAAAAGGTCGGGGTGTGCTGGCTATGGATGAAAGTGCGCCGACTATTGCAAAGCGCTTTAGCGCAATTCACCTGGAATCAACAGAAGAAAATCGTCGTACATGGCGTAGTTTGCTAGTGACAACACCTGAATTGGGTCAATATATTAGCGGCATAATTTTGTTTGAAGAGACGCTGGGGCAGAGTACAGATTGTGGGGCAACCATACCCGAAGCGTGCTGGGCACAAAAAATAGTGCCGGGTATAAAAGTTGATAAGGGTAAAATCCCATTGGCTTTGTCGCCTGGCGATGAGATTACACAAGGGCTTGATGGTTTAGCTGAGCGTTTACGTTCTTACAAACAACAGGGAGCCCGGTTTGCAAAGTGGCGAGAGGTTTATGCTATTGATAAACATGTGCCTAGCAGAAATGGCATTGAGGCCAATGCCGAGATGCTGGCGCGTTATGCTGCCGTGTGCCAGGAAGAAGGCCTTGTACCCATTGTTGAACCTGAAGTACTTATGGATGGAGAGCATGATATAGAACGCCATGCACAAGTTACAGAAGCTGTGCAGCATGCCGTGTTTAATGCATTGCATCGTCATCATGTAGTGCTTGAGTTAATGATATTAAAACCCAATATGATATTACCGGGGAAAGATAACCGTAAGGCATCACCTGACGAGGTCGCAATGGCCACTTTAAGCGTTTTTAACCGCACTGTTCCAGCTGCGGTACCCAGTATTAACTTTCTCTCTGGAGGCATGGGGCCGGAAGAATCAACGATGAATCTTAATGCACTGAACGTGCAGGCACCAAATGCACCCTGGCATCTCAGTATTTCCTACGGTCGTGCCTTGCAGCAACCGGCCTTGAATGCCTGGCTCGGGAAAACTGAAAATGAACAGGCTGCGCAGCAGGCACTACTTAAGCGGGCGCGACTAAACCATCTGGCTATGCTGGGTGAATATAATCCGTCGATGGAAGAGAATACCTGAAAAATGCATTGTAAAATTCCGGAATGGAATAAGCATTATGCTAAATCGGACAGGGCTTGATGCCTGTTAATGTTTTCAGATTATGCTTTAAATAAGTCTTTGTATTTAAATAAAAAAATAAAATATTCTGACTTCATGCTGGCTTCTTGTTGCTGAATATTGTTATTTCGGAAGAGGGAGGCATTTATTTCGCATTGACAAGAACAAATTCGAAACTACCTTTATCAATAAGCAAGGAAATTTTTCAAATCAAAATGAAAGGTTTCTTAACTATGAACTGACATTATGGATATGTCACAAAAACTCTCAAGGATGAATGAAATGGACTTTTTATTAACTCTCGCCTCTCTTAGTGAACAAGAAATCTGCTTTTTATTTCTGTCAACATTGGTATGTATTGTTGTTACCTATGGAATAGCCAATAGTGTTGAAATTGTAAGGTATTTTGATGGTAACGCTCAACTTGTAGATACTGGTGACGTGATTTTTAATATGTAAGCAAGATGGTATGTGCTAAGTTTTAACCGCTGTGCTGATGAGTTGCCTTGTATATTAAATGACTGTAACAAGATTATATTATTAATCTTGAGATTCACTTTCATCTTTTTTAGAGGTTTCCTGTTCCAGCTTTTCGCGTGCAGCCTTTGATATATAACGAGGCTTTTTACTCGGGTTTAATTTGGCATTCGCTCTTTTCGCTTTTTTCTTGAGAATGGCGTTTATTTTTTTCTTTCTATTCATATTTATGCACTGTTGGATTAATAAGAAACACCAACAGGTGCTTCTAATCTACTATCAATATAAATCATACGCTATATTCTGTACACTGTGATAAATATTCAGTGTAATGCGTTGTTATGGATTTTTCTTCTTTAGGTCTTAATCAAATTCTGCAGAAGGCGGTACGTGAGTTGGGTTATGTTCAGCCTACTCCTGTTCAAGTAGAAGCAATACCGGCTATTTTGAGTGGTAAGGATTTGATGGCTGGGGCACAGACAGGTACCGGTAAGACTGCAGCATTTGCCTTGCCGATTATTCATCAGTTAACAGGGCGGCAATCTGATGATGCAGGTCTGCCCGCCAATAAACCTGTACGGGCATTGATATTGGTTCCAACACGAGAGTTGGCACAACAGGTATATGCCAGCTTTTCTAAATACGCCAAAAATAGTTCGTTAGATATTGCACTTGTTTATGGTGGGGTGAGTATCAAGGCACAAGTTGATAGCCTCGCAGCAGGTGTAGATATTATTGTGGCAACACCGGGGCGACTGTTGGATCTGTTATTACAAGGTGCGGTGAAATTGGATCAGCTGCAAAGTCTGGTTTTTGATGAGGCTGACAGAATGTTAGATATGGGTTTTATGGAAGAGATTCATCGTATACTGAAGTTTATACCTGCAAAGCACCAAACCCTGTTATTTTCAGCTACCTTTGATACGCAAATTATCAACCTCAGCAAAGCCATGTTAACAGACCCTGAATTAATCGAGGTGGATGAAAGAAACACGACAGCAAATCTGGTGGAACAGACTGTTTATAATGTTGATGTTGAGCGTAAACGTGAGGTTGTGTCTTATCTTATTGGCTCAAAAAACTGGCATCAAGTGTTAATCTTTGTTCGCACCAAAAAAGACGCTGATCTATTATCCAAAGAGATGTGCAAAGATGGAATAAAAACGCAGTCTATTCATGGTGATAAATCTCAGGGTGCGCGAACCAGGGTGTTGGAAGAATTCAAAGAAGGGAAAATACGTGCGCTGGTTGCTACCGATGTGGCTGCCAGGGGGTTAGATATACATGAGTTACAATACGTTATTAATTATGAACTCCCTTATAATGCTGAAGATTATATTCATCGAATAGGACGCACAGGTCGTGCTGGAAGTGCAGGCCTGGCAATTTCTTTATTAAGCCCTGAAGAAAACTGGTTGCTAGAAGAAATTGAAGCAATACTGGATACCCGGTTACCGCAGCAATGGTTACCGGGTTATGAACCGGATATGACCAGAGAGGCACCGGTCTCGAAAAAAAATAGCCGGGCAGCACAAAAGCGTCGGGCTAAAGAGCGAGCTTTTGGTAAAGTACCGGGTAAGAAAAAACCGCGGCGAAAACATTAGAGTTGCGGAATCGGAGATTCCGCTAAATGCCATTGTATTGAAGTCTTTTTAGAGTCGGGTGCTCAATGATCTGCGAAAGGATAAAAAACGGCAGCTAATGCTGCCGTCAATTCTTACAGAGCTTATCTTGATTCATTCAAAATTAAAAAATGAGATACCAATTCCCGGCAATAATCGTTGCTGTTAAAACGATGCAGGCAACCACGGCAATTATGGTTTTTGCGTTTTCGGCTCCCTTTAGCTCTTCTAGTTTAATCATCCAGTTTTTCATTTTTAACCTCCTAATATAAGGTCTTACTTCATATGCTGATTATGGTATCTGTGAGAATTAGAATTTTCTACCTAATTCCAATGCTGACGCTGATCAAAACCGTTATATGATTATCTGTTAATGTTTCGGTATATATTCAGGGTGAAAAGTGATCGGTTGCACATAAAATAATCAATTCTTTCTATTTTGTTACATAATATGGCAAAATATGGATAGTCAGACGGGAAATAATGATTGTGACTGTATGAATATCATCGGGAAAAGCATTGTATTTATTATAGTAAGCTTGCTTGCAACAATAAGCTGTGCAGAAGACAAGATATACCGGCATACCTCAGACAAGGGGCATCTGGAATATTCTGATAGAAAGCTACATGATGGCTTTGTGCGCATAGAGCGTACATGGAAAGGCTGGATTGAAGTAAAGGAATATAAAAACTGGCGGGATAATCGTAGGAGATTTCAAACCTATGTGCAGACAGCTTCGACTGAATATGACGTTCCATCGGGTCTTATTAATGCAGTTATTCATACGGAAAGCTATTTTAACCCCGAAATAGAGTCTAAAGCCGGTGCTGTAGGTTTAATGCAATTAATGCCTGCAACAGCAGAGCGGTTTAATGTATCAGATCGTAAAGACCCTGTTCAAAATATTAAGGGTGGTACCAAATTTCTGGGTGTTCTGCTGAAAAAATACGATAATAATCTTGAGTTAACCCTTGCTGCTTATAATGCAGGTGAGGGTGCAGTGAAAAAATATGGAAACAAGATCCCCCCTTACCCTGAAACCCAACGCTATGTAAAAAAAGCCTTAAAGCTATATCGGGAGTATCGGCAGAGTTAAAGGGTTGCTTACGTCAGCCTAGAATGGAATATCATCATAATCAGATGGTGGAGGGGCTTGCTCAGACATCCCGGCGTCAGATCCAACAGGCTCAACCCTCCATGCCTGCAAGCTGGTAAAGCATTTTTCAGGTTTGTCATTACCAGACCAAAGGCGACCCGAAAGATTAAACTGAACTTTAATCTCGGCGCCAATATTATATGAATCCATCAATGCACATTTATCTTTAATAAGTTCCAGGGCTACATAATTCGGGTAGGTGGGATTTTCATCTTCACCGGTAAGCTTTACCACGAAATCTCTTTTTGTAAAGCCATTGTTCCCGTATTCGGTTGTGGCTCCGATGGAGTGTATCTGGCCCTGAATTTCAAAACTTTTTGACATGGTTTATTCCTTGAATCTTGAGATGCTACTTTATCATTTTTATAGAGTAAGTAGTCTATCTATTTGCGTTGAAGGATTTCTTTTCCTCAAAATTTCAATCTCCACACCAGTCGAAGTGAGGGAGGGGTAAAAATTAGATATAAGTCATATCATAATACTCATTAGTTTTTTGCAAAAGATTATTTGATGTGAGATTAGCATTAAAACAGGAATCTGCTTAAATATAGGTATACACAACAAATTAACCCAGAAGGAAGGTAATTGTGAAAAAATATATTCAAAGTACATTTAAAGTGGCTGCAGGTTTTGTTGCAGGTATTGTTTTCTTGATTTCATGTGGTGGGGGTGGCAGTAATTCTAATAGTAACAGTAATGGTTTTTTTGTGAATTCAGTAAATGCCGCAAATGCTTCAGAGCAGATTATTTGTACAAGCGAAGGTGATAATACCTGGGACAGTATCATCGCGAATGACCTTCAGGGAGATACTGTTACATCTCTGAGTTGCCGAGGTAAGAATAGTTATTTTAACGGAGAAACCTCTTTAGAGAGCTTGTTGAACGATGGCTGGTTGGTTATGAGTTTTCCAAATGATAATGTAATAATATTTGTTAAATAATAAATTGAAGCTTGATTGCTATCATGAAATAAAAAATGAAACTAATCTTATCAGTTAGTTTCATCAGGTCTTTTATAAGTATTTGCTTTAATATCTATTGTCAGTGACTGGTAGACTACATCGGCATCTATGGATTGTTTGAATGCAGTAAATAATGTTCTTAAAGAATAGTTTTTTACTTCGGTGAAGCTGTTTTCATTTCCTATTTCACTTGGAAGTTTGTAAAGCATTACCTCTGTTGATGCAAAGCAGGTCATTTTATCTTGTCCTATTGGACCAGATATGGTTAAAGGGTTTCCAAAAAATTCATCTCATACAACGGGAGTTTCAGGTTGTATTTTTATGACAGACTTGTCTTTGTCTGCAATACGATGAGGATACATTTTAATGAGCTGATTACCCGAGGAATAGAAACATTGAAGGTACATGGGTTGAGTAACAGAGATGGTGAAACTGATTTCTTCTCCGATGGTAAATTGATTGGTGTCGGGTTTATTGGTTTTTATCTGGATGATATCGCTTTTTTTTAAAAGTGCATCTCCAGTTGATTCAGAAATTGTAGAGCCCCAGACATTAGTCAGCAAGCACGTCATGAGAGTGAATATGAAGCAGCTTGGCAGTAATTTCTTTAAGCTCAAAATAGTCTTCCTTTCAGGGGTGTGATTTGTATCAGATGGTGCCATTAAGTTTAGGGAACCTCTGAATAATGGCCTATTTTCC
>CBDUPD010000136.1:0-6468 GCA_965368985.1 uncultured Spongiibacteraceae bacterium
GTGCCGAGTTAGTCGGGTATATTAAAGTCTCAAAGAAAATAAATGCCGATGGGATTCTTTCTCAAAAATCACCCCTTACAATCATCAATCATGACGATCGAATGGAATATACATTTCTTTTACCAGAAGTTGATATGCTCTTTTTGAACAGCGTCGAAAACAAGCTTGAGAAACAAAAAAACAGCATCGCAGAGAGAAACAAGGATGTAAGCGTTAGCTTTTCAAAAGAGAATACCCGGATAAAAGTCACTGCGACGTATGACTATCCTGATGATGCTTCATCAATTAAAACCCAGAAACGTCTGGAAAATCTTTTCTCTGACTCAAGATCTTTATTAATGGCATTTATGCAACACTCTCTAACAGCAGACAAAGAGCTTCGTAAAGAGTTAAACAAAAAGAAACTATCTACCATTTCCAAAGAAGAACTCATTTTCTTAATAGATGAACCTGGCCTGGATTTATCTCTTAAGGAAGTGATAACAACTAAAACACAGGAGGGGTACTTTAAATTTGATCTTAAAAAGAACACCTTTCATATATGGAACTATGGTGACAATATTGAGATAGGTATCAGTTCACATTCACCAAATTCTGAAGACAATGACGTCAGAGATAAAATGACAAAATGGCTTGAAGATAAACCCGCAAAAAAAGCCGATCTGATGAAAATTCTTGATCTGTCCCCTTCACTCGAAGATAGAAATAATGAAGTTGCTATAGTGGCTCTATATCAACTTAATGGTGCTATAAGCGGCAAAGAGTTAAGACAATATATAACTACATTTATTAATAGTTATGGGCCATCTGCAAAAAAACAGTACACGAAATTTAATAATCATTAATGGCTCTTATTTAAACAAATGGCCCTTACCAAGATGAATAAAAAGTAATCCTGGAGAGCCATTTCCTGTTGATATATCGGTTTCTGGCCTTAATTATATTACAAGTCATTTAATTAACTTTATATTCAGAAAAGAATATAGCTATACTCAATTCAATAATATAAATAACAGCACCCATCATTAATTAACAAGTAGCTCTTTAATGCTTAACGATACCATCAACACATCTTTGCCCTACATCCTGATTCTGGATGATGCTGCAGATATACGTATGATAGTTACCAAAATATTAAGTGATGAATTTAATATTATCGAAGCTAAAAATGGCAAAGAGGGATGGGAAAAAATCCAACAGCATAAAAACATACAATTAATATTAACAGATCTGGATATGCCAGAAATGAATGGCTTTGATGTCATTAAACAAGTCAGGAATTGTGATGATGAAGGGATACGCAGTTTACCCATTATTATGCTAACAAGTGCCAATGAAAATGAAACTGCAAAATCTGAAGCTCTTGAAATAGGAGCAACCGAGTTTCATACAAAACCAATTAATTCTCTTAATCTTTTGGCCAGTGTCAGGGCACATACAAATTATCACCAAACCAATAAGGCACTTCTTGCCAGAATCAACGTTGATGCGCTTACTGGCTTACTCAATAAAAAAGGGTTTGAAGAACAACTGGAAAAAGATATTTCTATGGCAGCTCGCCATGAGCAGGAGCTTTCAGTCTTTACTGTACACTTGAATCTTTCTAACGACCTATTACATAAACTGGGAAAAACAAGTACCGATAAAATTATCAAGAGAGTTGCTGATGTATTACTAAAAGCAGTACGCAAGGAAGACACTGTAGCGAGAGATGGCATAACAACCTTTATAATGTCATTGCCCACAGCAAAGCCCAACGGCGCAATGGAACTGGCTCAAAGAATTTGCATGGCTGCAGAAAAAAGCAATATAACTTTTCAGGGAGATACATATAGCCTAAACCTCTCTATAGGCATTTGCAGCATTGAAACAGGTTATCTCCCATCCAAAAATGAAGCTATAAGAGAATCAAAAAAGGCAATGGCCGAAGCAGTAAAACTGGGAGACAGTCAAATTGCCATGAGTGTGCTTCACAAACCCGGTTCTGCCTCAGAGAATGGAAACCTGTCGATTGATCATTTATTAAACCAACTGGAAAAAGGAATGACTGTTGAAGTTATCGCTGAAATGGATCAAATATTGCAACGTCTGGCTCCTATTCTCGATCATTTGTCAGACAAACAAAAAATCAGCATTGTGAATGGCACATATAACGCGAAGCCATCAAAGAAGACTACTGAAGATTAATCAATGTGTGGATATTCGACCCCAAATTAAAAAAAATGTAATTTTTTTATAAAATATGGTTAATTTTCAACCTTTTTCCAAATAAATCGTTATAATCGCATCCGATTCTGATATTACCTACCCCAAAACGGTATATTTTTACGATTTTATAAATTAAAACAACAGGATACCCATTAATGTCGGCAGTACAAAAACTTGAAGCCCTTATCAATATCAAAGAAGAACTTAAAGCCCAATACGAAGATAAGCTTCAAAAGCTTGAAGTATCTATCAAAACCTACGAAGAAAAACAAAAAACCCTACAAGCTACAATTGATCAACAACTTGAAAAAATCTCTGAACTTATTTCAGCGGGTAATGCTACCAAGCAGTTGGAACAAGCCAATAGAGAATTAAGCAACCGTGCTGAAAAATCTCAGGGCGAGCTAAACAACCAAAAAGCTAAAGCAAAGTCTGTTCAAAAAGAGTTAGCTGAAGCCAAAGCTGAAATAAAACAGTTAAAACAGCTTGATGCAGAGAAGTTGAAAAAGAACCTGGTTGCTACCAAGAAAAAATTAGCCGAAAAAACCTCTGCTAACGACTTGCTAAACAAATCTCTGAATAAAACAAAATCAGAAAATATCGATTTGCAACGTACTATCACCGAGCTGAAAGAAGAGCTGGAAGCCCTGAAACCGGAAGCTAAGCAAACTGATGAGAGCGTTGAGAGCGTTGAGAGCGCAGCATAACTGTAGTAACTCAGACTTATTCTGACAGGTATCTATTTACTAATAGTATCTGTCAGATTTTATCCCCTTTTCAATTTATCCAGCCATTACACCATTATCAACACTGATAACCGAACCATGAATCATTCGTGCTTCATCTGATGCCAGATAGGCTATCATGGACGCAATATCCTCAGGTTGGCCACAACCACGTAAACCAGCATATCTCTCTACCAGGCTGCCATCAACATCCTCCGGAAAATCAACTCCATGAACCATTTCGGTTTCAGTGCCACCCGGGCAGACAACATTCACTCTTAAGGGCTTCTTCACATATTCCATCGCCATTGATTTAGTTAGCTGAATCAATGCTGCCTTGCTGGCACAGTAAGCCGCAGTATAAGCCTGCCCCATTAAACCGGCATTTGATGAAACGTTAACAATATTACCTTTAGATGCTAACAAATGGGGTACAGCTGCCTGGGATAAAAACAGTGGTCCGGAAAGATTAATAGCCATCACCTTATTCCATTCAGCTTCAGTAATACTTTCAAAATGATGAAATCGAACAATACCTGCTACATTTGCCAAAATGTCCAGCTTACCAAAGACTTTAACGGCACTCTCAACTCCATCAAAACATTGCTCACGACTTGAGACATCAACCACAGCTACTTCCATCTCACCTTGAGCTGATTTAATCTCCATCGCTGTCTGCTGCAAACCTTTCTCATCAAGATCAACACCAAAGATTGATGCACCTTCTGATGCAAGTCGAACACAGGTTGCACGTCCTATCCCGGAGGCAGCCCCGGTAACCAATGCAATTTTTCCTTCCAATCGATTCATATTCCGCTCACATGCTATTACTTTGAACATATAGTAAGGTTTATTGACTAGATATGCCAATGTTGTAGAGAGTACGATACAATAGAACATTCGTAGTCTATTTTTTAAAAAGCGATACACCGGAGCTAAACACAGAAAATGGCCAAAAAAGAAGTTAACAAGAAGAACCTGGAATATTATCGCAAGAATAATGTCGGCCAATCACTAATGGAAGTTGCCCGGGATTTTCAGAAATCAGCCCTGATTCAATTTGCGGAATCTGGCCATGATAATTTGCAGGTCTCACACCAGGCAGTGCTTGCACACTTGAGCATTGAAGGAACAAGACTAACAGAGCTCGCTGAACGAGCCTCAATGACAAAACAGGCTATGGGGCAACTACTTGATGAAGTTGAGCGTCTGGGTTATGTAGAACGCACCCCAGACCCATCTGATGGCAGAGCCAAAATTGTTAAATTCACCAAAAAAGGCTTAAAGCTGATGCAACACGGCACTGAAATCGGTGACGATATTCAGAATCGATATGCAAAATTGATTGGCGATAAAAAAATGCAGCGCTTACGTGCCTTGCTTGAAGAGTTGCATTTTAAAATTCGTCATCCGGATTAACGCACATTGTCGGGCTGAAGCTCGACCTACGACAATCCTCCCAAGTTACATTTGTAGGTCGGGATTTATCCCGACAATAAGCCCCTCTATTCTGCTACCTCAATAGCAAACTGTTCGCGTAGCTGATTCTTTAATAATTTACCCGAAGCATTACGCGGCAACATCTCTGTAAATCTAAAAAGTTTTGGAACCTTATAGGCTGCCATATTTTCTCGACAATAGACCTCAAGTTCTGCCTCATCAATTTTACTGTCAGCAGTTTTAACAATAATTGCCAAAGGCGTTTCGCCCCATTTTTCAGAAGCAATTCCAATAACAGCAGCCTCTTGTATCCCTGAATGTGCAACCAATACATTTTCAAGCTCGGCAGGATAAATATTCTCACCACCAGAAATAATCATGTCTTTTTTACGATCACAGATAAATATAAAACCATCTTCATCAACGGTGCAAATATCACCGGTATACAGCCAGCCATCTATTACTGCTTCCGCGGTAGCTTCCGGGTTTTTCCAGTAACCTTGCATAATATGCTTACCGGCTATTAGTAACTCCCCAGCCTGATTACTTCCTGGCAGAATTTCATCTCCCCTCTGATCAACTACCTTAACCTCTGTATGCATTTGTGGCTTACCGCATGAACCCACCTTGCTTTCAGCATCTTCAGGTAATAACAATGTGCCCGGCCCACATGACTCGGTTAGGCCATAAGCCTGATAGATAGTAATACCAATTGCTTCATATTGTTTTAGCAATGATACAGGTACAGGTGCTGCACCTGTTGCTATCCAGCGAATGCTTGAAATATCGTATTGTTCACGCTCAGGTGCAATCAGCATAAATTGCAATAATGCCGGCACTGACATGCTTATGGTCACTTTCTCTTGCTCAATAGCCTTGAACATAACCCCCATATCGATATCACGCATAATAATACCGGTAGCACCACGATGAACAAGTTGAGACACAGGAACAAGACAACCGACATGAAACATCGGCATAGGCAACAAAAAGCGATCATCGCCTCGCATATCCGATGTGGTCATTGAGGTAAATTCAGCCCAAAGCATACAGCGATGACTATGCATCACCCCCTTAGGATGACCGGTAGTACCTGATGTGTACATAATAAACAACAGGTCATCATCTCCAGCACCAATTTCAGGCTCATTTATTGAGGCTTTTGCACACGCCTCATCATAGTCAACAATATCGGTTTTATTCTGGCCTATACGAATCCATGTTGAGACAGACGTCGATTGACCAAGATCTTTAATCACCTGATCAAAATCATCGTCATAAAGCAATACTGTAGCACCGGCATCATTAAGAATATATTTGATCTCAGCGGCAACAAGACGCCAGTTAACTGGCACCAGAACAGCACCTATTTTTGCAACCGCATAATAGGTCTCAATAAACTCAATACCATTTTTAAGCAGTGTGGCCACGCGATCACCCGGCTTCAAACCTGTTTCAAGCAGCACATTGGCAATGCGATTACTGCGTTGATTCAACTCGGCAAAGGTAAACCTTCGCCCTCTTTCAGCTTCAACAAATGCTTCGCTGTTTGAGCTTATGTCAGCACGTTTTTTTAATAGCCGGCCAATATTGTCTTTCATCAACGATTCTCTAAATAGTGGTATTTTTTATGTGAAAGAAGTGTATCTGCTAAGACCAGAAATGTGAAAGGGAAAATAATTCCCCGATTGGAATTAAACTGTTGAGCAGACTCAGGCTGCGAACCTTTTATATTCGCGACCTGAGCCCGTCCCTACAGAATATCAGCTATTTGTTATAGGTAAGTTTAAACTGGATGGATAATCTTTATTATGGAATATCTGCTGCACGGCCTTCTTCACGTCTGCCTCAGTACCTAATGCCGGTGTAACTCTGGAATTCAAATTACGATCAAAGCGTGGGAAATTGCTGCTGGAGATCTCCAGCCTGATTTTATGATCTGCTTTAAAAGTATGCGCCATATCCCAAAGGTCGATGGTGTACTCTACGACTTCACCCGGCTTTAGAAATACCTCTTTATCACGACCTTCCCGATAACGGGCTCGCACCATACCTTCAGCAATATTGACGCAATACCCATCAGGCTCCACATCAA
>CBDUPD010000137.1:0-6455 GCA_965368985.1 uncultured Spongiibacteraceae bacterium
TTTCAATCGAGTCTGACCCCATTAAGATTCCATTAAGATTAGAGTAACTAAAGTGGGCCATTCACTTTCACCTTTAGCCCTATCGGTTGAGTAAAAGGCCGGGCAACCACTTTAGGTTTAACGTTTTTTTGCACTAACTCCAGGTCAAAGTGGTTAACCCAGTAGGAAACCATCTCTTGAGCAAATAGCTGGCCAACCACTGCACCTGTACAACGATGGGCGCCGCTACCAAATGGCAATATATGGCGTTTAAAGTTAGTGGTATCATCGCTGAGAAAACGTGTTGGATCAAATTTATGAGGCTCGGGAAAGAGCTCTTCATCGAGGTGGTCAGCTGATATCTGCACAACAATTTCATCACCTTTGCGAATCGAACAGCCTGCAAACTCAAAGTCTACATCAGCATAACGAATGACTAATGCGCCAGGAGGGTTGAGCCTGACGGTTTCCTGAAACGCAGCACGTAAAAGCTTCTGTTTGATGGGGTCTACATGCCCGTTAGTTGATTCACCAGAGAGTTCCTGATATTCCTGGCGAACCTTTGCAAGGTAGTCAGGGTTGCTTAAAAGATTATAGAGCAAAAAAGAAGCAGCTGAAGCGACAGTATCATATCCGGCAAGGTAGGCAGCGATAGGTACAGCCACCAGATCATTATCATTCAACTTTTCTACGACGTCTTCAGGAAGATGCTCGAGATATTGTCCTACCAGGGTATTGGCTATCAGCTCAGGATCTTTGCGTATTTTTGCAACCAGACTCATTAAATGTACATGCATTTTCTTTTTGGCCGATTTGTATTTCGGGTTATTGAAAACCAGCCACTTGGGCGCATTACCATATGTAGCAAAGATAAGTGTGTGCACGACGACAGCTAACTCACTTTTAGTGAATGGAAAATGTTCGCCATTGAGGATCACGGATAAAACATCAACCGTTTGTGTTTGTGCTTCATCCAGCGCATCAAATTCATAACCGGGTTGCCAATTATCCAGATGTTTTCCCATGCAGCCGATAATCTCATCGCGCTTTGTCGCAGAAAGTGTTCGGTTTAAATATTGCGTATGTATCTTGCGGTACATTTTGTGCTCAGGCCCGTTAAAGGCACCCGGCAGGCAACTATTCATCTCTTTGTCGAGCACATTCATCGACTGCCCTGTGGTTAAAACACCATCCTCTTGAAGTAAGGCAATGGCATCATGTCCACACAGACATGTCATCTCATGTCCAAACATGCGCATTCTAAATGCGTCACCATAGGTTTTTCGCGTTTCATGAAGAAATGGCAGTACATCACCCGTAAATTGTTTGATTGGGCCTATAAAAGGGGGTGCTTTAACTAGTGGTGGGCGCTTGCCATTACCTGTGCCAGTGATAACTTTTTTAGCGTTCGTAAAGGGGCATTGACTCTCGCTTGATGGGTTTGTCTGCTCGGCCTGCATTGTCTTTCCCTCATAAAAGGTGAACACTTGTTATTTGTGCGGCATTATTGATATATTGTTAAATACAACATATGTAATATATTGTTGTATGCAACATTAATATGGAAGTGTTGTGGAGTCAACAGGCAATCTTGCCCGATTTCCTTTAAAATATTCCCATAGATTCACAAGCGTGTGATTTGGCAGGGTAAATAAGTGACACAAAACAATCCCAGAAAAGCAAAAACAGATACTCCAGAATATGTGGAGGTTAAACAATGCATGGTGCAAGCCGCCATTGAGCTTATGGCCGAAAAAGGATTAAGAAAATTCCGCTTTGAAGAGTTGGCTGAAAAAGTCGGCTACAACCGTGCCACAATCTACCGTTATTTTGATAGTAAACAAGATCTGGTGACAGAAGTTATGATGGCATTAATGCATCAGATTACTAACGATATTATTGAGAAAACGGCAAGCTCGGAAAAAGTCACCCAGCATACGTTTGTCGATTCACTCTATACAATCATTACCGATTTAAGAACAGACCGCCGATATACCATTATTATGGATGCGCAAAATGTTGAGATATTTGCACAATTAACGCATGAGTATTTTTCAGCGATTACGACTGATATGCTGGAAAAATATATGATGGATAACCCCGCAGGGCGTGTATTAAAAGAAGGTGTTGCTATGGGGGATGCGGTGCATTGGTTAATGCACCAGATTATTTCTTATGGTTTCTTTGGTTTAAAAGGAGACAGCGAAAAACAGCAGAAAGCTTATCTGGAAAAAATGGTAGTATCGGTAATTATCTGATGACATGCCCGTGATTATGTTGGGCGTGTTGCTAACAGGTAAAATAATATCAGCTGAATATCGCAACGACTATTCACAATCGCCTTCAGTTGAGTCTAAATGGTATCTCAGCGATGCGAATGCCGGATTGGTAGCGGTTTTTTGTAATCAGACTCACAGCCCAAGCGTTATTGATTCAATCGTGTAATAACCCGTGCCAGGTTTCCATCAAAGCACAGTGTGTTTTCCAGCGGGCAGGCAAAGCCCTGAATCAGGTCTTCGGCAATCTCTTCTTTCTTACGTACAAACAGTTTTTGATTATGCCTGTCGCAAAACGTATAGCTATTTTTTTGTTTGGAGAAATAGCTGACTACGCAAGGAGTTCGCTGGTTATCAACAATAAAGTTCATCCATTGGCCAATATAAAGATTATTAACAAAAGCGTCAGCGCTGGCTTTTTTAGGGCGTTTTTTCTCAGGGATCAGTTCAAGCTTGCCAGCGTTGCTGGAATTTTTATGTTCGCTGCCAATGCGTGAGGTATCGATGTCGGCAACCATTTCACTTTCATAGTCATCAATAATCATGTCTACATTAAATGTGTGGCTCAGGTCATCGTCATCAATGTCGGTGAGTTTTGAGCCTCTTAACAGGAGTATTTGTATTTCCTGAAGTTGATCGATAAAAACATTTTTTCTGTCGTGAGAGATTTCAAACTCAGATAGGAACTGGCTCAGTTTACCGGCGATTTTGGGCAGGTCTGCAGTAAGCTTTTTAAATTGTGGTGTTTCGCCATTGCTGGTCAATATGGTAATAATGTCCAGAAGTTTGAGGGCGATTTCCCAGTGTTTGGATTTGGTGCCTTTGGTCATACTGATGTCGACCAGTATTTCTTCCCAGAATTTTTCTACAAGAATATGAAAGCGAAGTCTTCTTGGTAGTGCTTTTGTCCGTTTGAATATCAGCCCTTGAACAGCAGCTAGGGCAAATCGTCTTTTTTCCTCGGCTTCAAGTTTTTCCATCATGGCATCCCGGCTTTCCTGAAACGGGCCAGCATTTTTTTCATGGTGTTCTTCAACGACTTTTAGTTGTTCTCTAAATAGCGATTGTTCACCGTTGTATTTCAACAGAATTTTCATGGTGCAGTGTTGCACTTGCTTGAGAAGTTTGTTGTCATCGTCGCTGGTGTAGGTGAGCGCCAATAATCTGTCTAACAGTTCTCGTGCAGGGTGTGTGGTGTCATGAAAGAATAGCTCATCATTCAAGACTACCCGTGTGTAAGGCACCTTCAGGCGAGAGAATAGTCTGGCCATCTCTTCACTTTGTGTTTCGGCAATTTGATCAAAAACCAATGAAATAAGATTGATGATGTTTTCATCATGGCGCTCCATGACGTTAACGGTCTTGTCATCTGATTCCAGTGCAAGGTGAGAGCGGATGTATTCGGGAAGTGTGCCATCACTGGTTGGGTCGTATCCCTTCTGAAGGTTGCCGAGCAGGCTGTCGATCTCTTTTAAAGGGACAATGCGTGTAGTCTTGTCAGTAATATGCTCATACTCTTGTGCAAGTGGCATATAATCTTTTGCTGTATAGTTCGGTGGAATAACACCTTCTTCAATAAGCTCATTAAAGTGGGAGTCGATTGTGTCCAGTTCCATGGTTACAGGTTCAAGCAGTGGTATGTCTTGCTGTTCAACTGTTTCAATGATAAATCCACTGTTACTGGGTATTACTACCTGGATACCGGACTGTTTTAGCTTGTTTAAAAGTTCTTTATAAAAGACATTCAATCTGCTCAGTAGAATGTCTCTTGCCAATACGTAGATCTCTTTTTTTACGCTGGAGTGCATGCTGCTGATCTTGAGAGATGCATGCAGTGCGTTGCCAATGGTGATTGGGCCAAATGGATTGTTTTTATTGTTGAATTTGGCAGTTGGCAGCGCTTTTTGAAGACCTGCGGTTACCTGGTCTATCCAGTCTGCATATTCATTGCCGGCTTTATAGATGACATCATGAATAAACAGGTCGTCTTCGCGGGCATGGCTTGCCAATGAACTTAAAGAACCCTGAATGTCCATATGTTGACCGGTTTCGGCTTCTTCGCCATTCAATATGCGAAAGGCTTCCATCATATTCAGCCCAAAGGCATTTACCATGCCACCTTTCAGGCGTTGGCATTGCTCTATTGCGGCGATAAACCGCTCTTTTTCATTTTCTTTTTCAAGCTCGCGAGCTGCCTGTATCAGGTGACTTTCAGCCTGACCAATAATTTCCTGGTATTGATCGAGCAGGTAATCAAATGCAAAAGCAGTAGCATCTTTTAAATTGGGTTTTATCTGGGAAAGGAAAAAATCAAACCCTTCAAACTTCTTCATATTATTATTATTACCGATGTATCAAATTTTTAACCTGCACAGCATTCCAGTATAGCCCTTAAATCAGTTTTTCACGCACTCTTTTAATAGAGAAGGGAAAACAACTGGCGTTGGTATTCAGCTACAAGAGGGTCTTGATTGCCGAGGCTTTTGAATATGTCCAGTATGGTTCTTTTGGCTTCACCATTTTGAAAGTCTTTATCGATGCGTAATATCTGGATAAGGTGTTCCAGAGCCTGTTTGGTGTGTTGCTCCTGATAGTATTGAACAGCAAGCAGCATCTTTGTTTCAAGGTCGTCAGGGTTTTGGGCATTTGCTGCTTCAAGAGCTTCAATTTCGGGCGTTTTGGCTGCTGTACTTTTCAGGTGTATTTGGGCAAGTAGCTGTTCGTAAAGCTTATCCTGGTCAACCATGGGTATTTGATCAAGAAGTGGCTGGGCTTCATCGAGGCGATTTATTTCAATATAACACCGGGCCAACTCAAGACCGATATCACTGCGTTGCCCTGAGTCTTGATGCGCTTGTCGCAGCAGGCTTATCGCATCGGTATATTCTTTATTGTTAATCAGTTCTTGTGCTTGCAGCAGCTGTTTGTCCCAGGGTTTTGGCAGATATTTATCAAGCAGTTGCCGAATTTGTGTCTCTTCTTGAGGGCCTGCAAATCCATCTACCGGTTGGCCGTCTTTTATCAGCATGACCGTGGGCAGGGCTTGTACTCTTAATTGCCGGGCAAGCATTTGTTGTTCGGCTGCATTGATGTTGCCGAGTAAAAAATCACCGGCATATTCTGCAGCCAGCCTTTCCAGTGTTTGTGTTACCTGTGTGCAAGGTTCTGAGTCTGCTACCCAGAAGTTGGCGATCACCAGGCGTTTTTCTGATTCTTCAATAAGAAGTTGTTGGGCATTGGTGTCATTAATAGCGACAGTAACGGGGGAGGTTTCAATGTTCATGTTTAATTGCTGTGTTCCAGAAGTTTTTCTTCGAATGCCTGTTCAATGCGGCTGCTTGATTGTGATTTGTGCTTAATAATAAATAACTGTCGCTGTAAGTCCAGTTTCTCGACATGTAGCTCAGTGAGTTCATTGTGTTGTAGTTCTGAGGCTATCGCGAGTTCAGACAGGCAGCTGATGCCAAAGCCGGTTTTTACTGCCTGTTTTATGGCTTCGCTGTTCCCCAGTTCAAGCAGTCGTGCTTCTGGTTGAAACTTGTTATGTGTGGCGTTGGTAAAAATGGCACGAGTACCTGAACCTGGTTCACGAAGTATCCATGAAACCCTGGCAAGATCGCTGAATTCAATTTTTGGTTTTAGAGCTAATGGGTGTGTATTGGCACAAAAAATCTTCAGGTCATCTGCTCGCCACGACAGACGTTCAATTTGCGGATTATCGCAAACGCCTTCTATTAAACCGATGTCGATTCTCAAGTGTTGCATGTCATCAACAATTTGCTGGGTGTTGCCTATTTTAAGGTCAATGCTAACGTTTTCATTTTGGCTAAGAAAATCAGCAATAATAGCGGGTGCCAGATAGTTGCCTATTGTACTGCTGGCGCCGATGCGGAGTTGCCCTGCAAGTTCATCTTGCGAGGCCATCATCTCTATCTCTTCGGCCAGTTGTAATAGTTGTTGTACCTTGGGTTGCAGGGAAATACCAAAACTGTTGAGCTTGAGACGTTTGCCTTGTCTATGAAACAGAGGGGCCTCCAGTTGGGATTCAAGCTCTTTCAAAGCCATGCTCATCGCTGACTGGGTGAGTGAAACCTCGTTGGCTGCCAAGCTGATATTTTCATGTTTGGCAACCGCAGCAAAAACATTCAGTTGTTTTAATGTGATTCGCATAATGAGCCTTGATCGGGTGAAGTTTTATTA
>CBDUPD010000138.1:0-6427 GCA_965368985.1 uncultured Spongiibacteraceae bacterium
CAACATGGCAATGTTTTGCATCAGGTTGCTGTTTGCTATAGTGATGCCGAGTTTCTCAGGTGCTGTGCAATATTGAATAATGGCATTCAATGGAACAATTAGAAATCCACCAACCAGGCCAACACAGAAAAACATAAAAGTTGCAGGGATGATAGAGGTGATTAGGGGCAGTAGAAATACGATGAGTATAATGCCAATGCCGGCAACAGGAATTAATGTGGTTTCTATGTGCGATTTTGAAAGTCTCCCGGCCAATACTGATCCAGCCATAATGCCAATGCCAATAGTCGCTAATAAGCCCTGAATAACTACCGTATTGGTTATGCCTATTTCTGATTTGGCGAAAGCCGGATAGGTGGCCAACAACATTTGACCAACTGACCAGAAAACAGAAAGGCCTATGATTGCCGGAAATAGGATGGGTGATTTCACAATGTCACGTATTTCTCTCTTGATGGCTATTGTTTGTGGTTTCCGGGTGATCTTTCTGACAGGAAGTGTCCATGCTATCAAGCATTCAATAAAGCTTATGGCTATAAGTAGCAATGACAAAGGCGTCATGGTTTTAATGATTGTATCTGCGTTGTGAGAGTTAATTTGTGTAAAACGGCTTTCAAATAAAACTGAAAAGAAAAGTATGCCTGACAGTATACCAATAGTGGCCAAGGCTCGTGTTATGCCATTAGCCAGAGAAAGTTGCTGGTTGCTAACGAGTTCTTTCAATAAACCGTATTTTGCCGGGCCGTAGTATGCGCTTTGAATGCCAAGAAAAAATGTCAGTGCAAAGGCTGTCCAGAACATGCCATTCCAGTAACACAAACTAATGCAGCAGGTTATAAACAGAGCAGCTAGTGAGGCAGCTCTTAAGATGTTTGATTTGGCGTGGGTGTCAGAGGTTTTGCCTGATGCGTGAAAGAATAGTATGAAGGGCAGTAATATTAATGCGTTGACGATGGCAGTAAGAATAATCTGCTCACTGCCTTCATATATTTTAAATACAGTATTTTGAATGATAATCTTGTGGCCAAGATCAATAAAGGCATTAAGAAAAACAACAGTAATTAATGCAATAAAGCCGTGAACACGTAATAGATTTTTCACGACTTAACTCAGCTGTTATTTGTTGGCTGGTTTCTTGGTGGTTTTCTTTTTTGGCTTCTCGATTTTTTTGGTTAGATAACCACTGTATATATATTCGGCAAAGGTATGCATTGCATAGATAGTATGAATGCAGCGTGGAGAATAGAATATATCAAATGCATGCTGTGCCTGAGTTAATTCAGTATATACGCAAGGTGTATCACTGGTGTCACGTAATGCTTTTACAAAATGTCTGGCGTCATCAACAAACGACAATGTGTCTAGTTCACCATGGATAACATAAAAGGGCGGGCGGTCTGAATGAACCTGGGCAACTGGTGATGCAATATCCCATAATGCCGGATTTTCATCCAAACTATGAGGCATAACTTTATCTTCAAGGAAATCAATCATTGGCATGTCAGTTCTGTGGGCATTACGGTCGATAAAGTCATAGACTCCATACATGGGAATGCAGCCATTGACAGAGGTGTCGGATTTTTCAAATCCGGGTTGTAGCTGGTCGGTTTCCTTGTTGGCTGTAAGAGCTAGCAGTGAGCATAAATGCCCGCCAGCAGAGCCACCGGTAGTCATAATGAAATCAGGGTCGCCGCCATATTCAGCAATGTTCTCTTTTATCCATCTAAGGGATTGTTTGCAATCAATCAGGTGAGCAGGGAATTTGTAATCAGGACTCAAACGATAGTTGATAGAGACAAAAATCCAGCCGGCCTCAACCAATTTGTTTCTAAGGGGTAGCCCCTGACGTTCACCATAACCTAACATCCAGCCACCACCATGTATCTGTAACATAACAGGCATTGGTTTGTCTGATGTTGTTTTTGGCTTGTACAAATCCAGAGTGTTTCTGGCATTCGGTCCGTAGGTAATATTTTTAACGCTTTCAATGTGTGGGCTGTTAAAGCTGAAAGGTTTTAGCCATTTATTACTGCTTGGGTCGTTGTCAATGAGCGACTTTCGTTCAGGTAAAATTTTATCCTTAAAGTCTTCTCCCAAGTCTTGAAGTAGGGATTTTTCAAATTCAAGAGCACTATTCTCACCTTTTAGAAGTATTTGCCAGAACAAGACAATGTTATAACAGGTGAGGGCAAAGCCAAGAACTGTACCGAAAGTCCAGTCACCAAGGTCTCCTATAGCCATTATCAGGCTGATGGCAGAGATGACGCCATGTAACCACGCAAGTTCAAGAATTAGCCAGCCAACGATAAACTGTAAGATGAGTGAGAAGCTTAGTCTTACAAAGTTTTTTGCGTAGATAATTAGTAGAAAATAAGTAACAGCAAGTGAAAAAAGACATTCAGCCATAGTGGTATATTCTGTATTTATGTAATGATTCATTAATAATAGAATGAGTATGTGTCGATGCCAACCACAAATTCAACTGCTGCAATGAAACCCGATCTCGATAGTAAAGAAAACATCAGGGCATTTATCGATCTTTTTTATGAGAAGGTTCTTGTAGATGACCTTATAGCGCATATATTCACTGATATTGCCGGTATAGATGTGAGTGAACATATTCCCATTATATGCAGCTATTGGGAGAAGCTTTTGTTAGGTGAAACTGAATATAAACGCCATACCATGAACATTCATCGTGATGTGCACTCCCGCTTTCCCTTTACTACAGAGGAGTTTGATCGCTGGCTAAGGCTTTTTAAGCTGACCGCCTCAGAAAGCTTTGCAGGTGATAAGACAGATAGGGCGGTGCAAATTGCAACATCTATTGCATCAAATATGGATATTTCATTGAATAAGAATCCGAACAAAAATTAACCGTTAAGTCTATTTTCTGTACAAAATCCATTCAATATGATCGTTTTTGTTAATAGTTCTTCTTCAATAGCTATTGCGTAAAATCTCTGGTTGTAGAATACTTTCGGGCCGTTATTGGCTTGAGTATGCGCTTTATTACTCAGGCAATTAGCTAAATATAAACTGCTCCCGCTGGATAACTACAGGAGATACACCCAATGTCTCAAGATGATGATGTATTGAGATCAGATTTTGACCTTGATTTCACTTATACCCGTACCTATGGTTCGATCTTAAGCCAGTTTTTTACTGAACTGAAAGATCAGAAAGTTCTTGGTATTAAAGGTAGTGAAGGTCAAATAATCTGTCCTCCACTTGAATATGATCCAAAAACTTCAGATAGCCTAAGCGAATTAGTTGAGTTGACTGATACAGGTGTTGTTACAACCTGGAGCTGGGTTAATGATCCTTTGGTTAAGCACCCTTTGGATAAGCCCTTTGCCTGGGCTTTGATAAAAATTGACGGTGCAGATACTGCAATGCTTCATGCTATTGATGCTGGTGATAAAGCTTCAATGAAAATCGGCATGAAAGTGAAAATTCGTTGGGCAGATGAGCGAGTGGGTCGTATCAACGATATCGCTTGTTTTGAGCCAGCTTAAGGAGCTTTGTAATGAGTGAAGTAAAAGCATATACAGGCTCTGATAAAGAGCTGGTTGAAGGTTTTGAGTCAGAAATTAACCTGCCATATACATTTGCAGCAGGTAAAGCGACCTCAAAATTTCTTCGTGAAATTAAAAAGGGCAGAATTGTTGGTCAACGTTCAGATGTGACAGGTATGGTTTCTGTGCCTCCACGTGGCGCTTGCCCAATTTCTGGTACTCCAACAACTGAAGAAGTTGAGCTGCCTGAAACAGGTACAATTATTTCATTTACGATTGTACATCTGCCTATTCCAAATGCACCGGTACAGCCTCCGTTTATTGTGGCTAATATCGTCTTGGATCAATCAGATCAAACCTTTATCCACCTTGTTTCAGAATGTGATAATGATGCATTGAGAATTGGTGACAAAGTTAAAGCAGTTTGGAGAGATGAGTCTGAATGGGGGCTTACGCTTGAGAATATCAAGTATTTTGTACCTACTGGTGATTCGGTTGATATTGTCGAGCTTAAGGCTCAACGAATGAAAGAAATTGAGGAGTATAAAAAAAATGCGTGATGTAGCGATTATATCTTACTCCCAAACGCCTCAAGTGCGTGATGCAGGAGCCCAGAACGATATCGAACTCGTTATGGATGTTACCTCCAAGGCTATGAAGCAGGCGGGAATGACAATCGATCAAATCGATTTTGTCTGTTCAGGCTCATGTGACTATCTGGGTGGTGCAGCTTTTGCGTTTGTTAATGCCGTTGACTCATTTGGTTGTGTACCACCTAAAAGTGAGTCTCACGTTGAAATGGATGCCTCATGGGCACTCTATGAAGCCTGGCTAAAAATTCAGACCGGTCATTTTGATACGGCTTTGATCTATGGCTTTGGCAAGTCATCGCATTGTGAGATGCGTATTGTTCCTACCTTACAGATGGACCCATATTACTATCAGCCACTGTGGCCTGATACGATTTCGGTTGCTGCATTGCAAGCTAGAGCAATGCTTGATGCCGGTAAGTGTACAGAAGAAGATATGGCCAAGGTTGTTGTAAACAGCCGTACCAATGCTAAAAATAATCCTAACGCCCAATTGAGCGGCGATGTGACTGTTGAAGATGTATTGGCAGAGCCAATGCTGGTTGACCCTTTGCGTAAGAGTGACTGCTGTCCTGTCACCGACGGTGCGTCTTCTTTGATTATGGTTACTCGTGAAATCGCTGAAAAGATGATTGCCGACGGCCAGATCGAAGGTGCTGCTTATATCAGTGGTATTGATCATCGTATTGATTGTCACGGTTTAGGTAATCGTGACCTGACAGTTTCTGATTCAACGCGTATTGCAGCTGAAGGTGCCGGTGTTGCTAACGGTCCGGTTGAGATTGCTGAAATCTATGCGCCATTCAGTCATCAAGAGTTGATCATCAAAGAAGCTCTTGGTCTTGGTGATGACACGGTAATGAACCCATCAGGTGGTACATTAGCGGGACACATCTTTATGACACACGGCCTTGATCGTTTTGGTGAAGTTGCCCAGCGTATTATCAAGGGTGAAGTAAAACGTGGTGTTGCTCATGCGTCTTCCGGACCATGTTTGCAGCAAAACCTTGTAGCAGTGTTGGAGGCCTAGACGATGAGTAATTTAGCAGCAGTAACTGGTGTTGGAATGTCAGCTCGTTTTAGTGCCCGTATCAAGAAGTCTATTGCAGGCCTGGTACGTGAAGCAGCTTTGAATGCTTTGGAAGATGCCGGTTGTACATGGGAAGATATTGATGCAGTGATACTGGGTAAAGCGCCTGATCTGTTTGAAGGTCACTTGATGCCTGAATTGTATCTGGCTGATGCCCTTGGAGCAGTGGGTAAACCAATGATTCGTGTGCATACGGCGGGTTCAGTAGGTGGTTCTACCGCTATTGTAGCTGCTTCACACGTAGAGTCAGGTCAATACAAGCGCGTTCTGACGGTTGCTTATGAAAAGCAATCAGAATCAAATGCAATGTGGGCGCTTTCTTCAAGACAACCGTTTAATCCGCATTTGAATGCCGGTGCTGGTGGTTTCTTTGCGCCTCTAATTCGTTCTTATATGTTTCGTTCAGGTGCCCCGGATGAAGTGGGGTGTCATGTTGCCTTTAAAGATCGTATGCATGCATTGAGAAATCCTCATGCGCATATTCAGGATGAGCACGGTAAGCCAAATATTGATGAATATCTTGCATCACCAATGTTATGGGATCCGATTCGTTTTTCTGAAGTATGCCCGTCGTCAGATGGTGCATGTGCCATGGTAATCTCAAATGAAGAATTAGCTGAAAAATCACCTAATCCTCCAGCATGGATTGCAGGTTCTGCATTTCGTTCAGAGCCAACCATGTATGGCTGGCGTGAAGAGGTTAACCCTCAAGCCGGTATTGATTGTGCGTGGGATGCCTATGCACAAGCAGGTATTACCAACCCGCTTGAAGAGATTGATTGCGCTGAAACCTATGTACCTTTCTCATGGTATGAGCCTATGTGGTTGGAAACCCTCGGGTTTGCCAAAGAAGGTGAAGGGTGGAAGTTGTCAATGGATGGTACAACCAGTCTTGATCAAGGTGGTTCTTGTCCATGGAATATGTCTGGAGGTGTACTGTCATCTAACCCGATTGGTGCTTCCGGTATGATTCGTTTTGCTGAAGCTGCCTTGCAGGTTAGAGGTATGGCGGGTGACCGTCAGGTGCCCAATGCCAAAACTGCTCTTGGCCATGCTTATGGTGGTGGAGCACAGTTTTTTGCTAACTGGATAGTGAAATCAGAAAAACCGGCCAGGAAATAGGCTGAAGTGACAAATAAATGGCCATGTATTACACCATGGCCATTTTTTTTTAGGGCCAAGTAGATTAAACTGCTTGGCCTTTTTATATAGAAAAAGACCAAAGTGAA